>JALTZF010000016.1 GCA_027046265.1 Pyrodictiaceae archaeon | reverse complement strand
TTAGTGCAGTACTAGGCCAGTATGGGTTTGGAGAACAAGAAGAGCCTAAAACACACCACATGCAAATCTTCTCGATGCATAAACGTACATACAATGTTTATGTGGAAGCTGTTACATAGCCTTCACCCACCTTCATTATAGGACATGTACGCCAGTATCTCTCGCATAGTTTTATTTCACTACGCGTAAGTAATCTTCCAAGTACATTACAGTATACAATAAAGCCTCCGCCTTGATCAATTACCTTTATGAATGGACACTTTGAGTCAGGTCTGTTGTACACAACATGTATTGGGGGGTATGGACGGTATTGCTGAGCAGCAGCCGTTAATGTAAAGCTATCTATCCCTTTACGAGCATGCCCTTTCTCATCAACAAAGTACTCACAGGCCTTGTACTCGGCCTCTGGGCCTAAACAACGCTCGACACTAACTACAGCTGTAGTTGGCTTGCCTATTTTAGGCGAAGTACACATTCCATTGCGATACCATGGGCATGGCATCTTCCCAGCCTAGTCTACTCATAATACACTATGGTTCCCACTAGCTCTTCTATGTAAAATAAGCCAAGGTTATAAGGGATAGGCTACGTTTACCATAATGCTGTGGGGTGGAATCAATGGTAACAATGCAAGAACTAGAAGAGAAACTGAAGGTAGACAAGAGGCTGTTAAAACAGATTATACGCGAACTGAAAAAATGGAGTGCACCTGCAACTATACTGCTGAGCCTATACATACCCCCAGGCCGCCCAATAAGTGATGTGATGAACCTGCTTAGACAAGAATACTCGATAACAGACAACATTAAGTTAAAGAGGACGCGCGAAGCCGTTCAACGAGCCCTTGCAGCAGCCATGGATCGCTTATCGAGGATCCCTAAGGTGCCAGATAATGGGCTTGTTGTATTCTGTGGAGAGGACGTAAATACTAAAGACTTCATTTGCCTCATGTTCACCCCACCCGAACCTGTACCAGTCTTCTTCTATAGAACTGACAAAATTTTCCATACAGAATTCCTTGAAGAAATGCTTGAACACGACGATGTCTATGGACTATTAGTTATAGAGCGTGACCAAGCAACCATAGGTCTCCTCAAGGGTACACGAATACAATTGCTAGAAGAGCTGGAAGGCTATGTGCCAGGTAAGCATCATAAAGGTGGTCAAAGCCAACGCCGTTTCGATAGGCAAATAGAACAATTCGTACTAGGCTTCTTCAAGGAAGTCGCGGATGCCGTCAATAAACATTTTCTCCCCCTAGCACAGAAGCGTGTACTTAAGGCAATAATAGTTGGTGGCCCTGGCTACGCTAAAAAAGACTTTCTTGAGACGGGGTTCCTGGACTATAGACTTCGGAAACTAGTTGCAAGTGAACTCATAGACGTCTCTTACCAAGGTGAAGCAGGCTTAAGAGAGCTAGTTATAAGGGCCGAGAAGATAATCGAAAAGAATAAGTATGCTGAGCTGATTAAAGCCATAGAGGAGTTTAAGCTGCATCTTGCAAAAGATGACGGCCTAGCAGTTTATGGTGAAAAAGAGGTACGCGAAGCTCTACGCATGGGTGCAGTCAAGTTCATCATTCTCGACGAGAATAGGGAAGATGTAAGCGAGTGGGAAGAAGAGGCAAAGAAGTATGGAACAAGACTATTTTATCTAACGGATAGCATCCCAGAAGCCGAATGGGTTAAAAAGACCTTTGGGGGCATAGTAGGAGTATTACGGTTCAGAGTATACTAACACGGTATCTGGTCATGGGGGGAAGGCGTCTTCCTCCACAACTTTGTACTAGATGCAAAGGTTACAAGAAGCTTTGTGGACTAACTATATGCCCTATTTTAGAACGCTTTAGAACACAAGTCTCAATTACAACCAGCATGCGTGACCTGAGTCTTCTAGATGGGGCAACACCGCCCAACATTATTGTTGGTGAGCAAGGATATCCTCATGTATCACTATTGTATGGTATACCACCAGGAATCCATGGAGACCAAGCAAGGAAGTTCAATGACCCAAAAGAGTGGCATAGAAGACGCATAAGTCTAAATACAATCTTAAGGCTCCGTTCATCAATAGTCTCAGCGACAATAAGGGTTAGAGTTGACGAACCAGAAGCTCTTTATAACAAAGAGCTTTCATTAGCCGCTGTATCAGAGAAGCCCGTAGAAAGTGAAGCATCACTTGAAAGACCACCCTCAATGAAACTTAGATTTGACGGCTTACTTATACCTCAAGGCCCTAATGCTAAGGCGAGGGAAATACGTGTTTCATCTAATCCTTCTCTGCCCCGCCAGCTCGAGAAACTTATCTGGGACTATGACGTAAAGGCTTCAGACGCTATATGGGAACTCTATCTCACAACAAATGACGTCTATATAGCCACTAATGCATTATCCCTTGGCCTTCTTGGCCAACGTAAAATGAGGCGAATAGTCCCAACACGATGGGCAATAACAGCTGTTGACGATATCGTGGCCAAGAGGCTATTAGCAAAGGTGAAGAGGTACGATACAATAAACGAAGTAGAAGTCTACCATGCTAGCTACCTCGGCAACATATTTACCATTATACTTGCACCGGGCTCATTTGAGGCCGAGATGGTTGAAATATGGCATCCATTAACACCCTGGACCCAAACTGCATATGAACCAATAATCTACACTATACGAGAAACACCAACAGCGAGGATTACAACTATGGATGGAGGCTACATGGCTACAAGATTGGCAATTGTTGAACACCTATATAGGAGGAAGAGGCAAGCAAAAGCCATCATAGTCAGGGAGATTACAAGAGACTACTATGCACCCGTAGGTAACTGGCATATCCGTGAAACGAGTCGGCAAGCACTAGTAGAGACACCTACTCGCTTTCAAAACCTTGTTGACGCGTTAAAGTACACCAGTAGCTTACATAGATTTAAGGGTCTCCCAAGACTTCTAGAATCGTTAAATCTAACCCACAAAATACTCTATGAGCGGAGCTTAGACGAATACCTTAAACGCTGAACATAGGGAGGGGTACTCCGTGCCCCAACTCTCTACAGGACTTGTCATAGCAGGGGCCTACGCTGATAAGGTGCGACGAGTACTCTTTGCACAACAACGCGACTTACTAAAGAAGGGTGAGATAGATCCTCAAACAATAGCTAAGCGCTCAGCAGAGCTTAATCGTCTACTTTTCGATATCCTCGTAAACAAGCTTAAACTCGATAAAGGTGATGTCGTACGTATAAGGATAGAATACGACGTCGAAGACCATGATATAAAATGGCGCCTTGACACACTCCAAATAGAGGTATTCAAACGAGTCCCGGACGAAGAGGTACAAAAGGCTATTCAAGAAACTATAGAGAAAGCGGAAGAGGTACTAGCAGCCCCTGTGACTGGCGAAGAACGAGAATGGCGCGGAGAAGAAGTTGAAGAAACAAAACCAGAAGTCAAAGAGGAAACACCACCGGCTCCACCTGCAGAGATAGCTCTTGCTCAAGAAATAGGAGAAACTGTACACGGAGAAAGATTATTTGCATTAAGGGATAGCAGTGATAGGAATATTGGTCTAGCCATAATTAGCGGTGAGAAGGAAAAAGCTAAGCTAACTATAATCCTTGTACCGAAACCACATGAAGCATACATTGCAGAACAAGTTATTGAAAAGGATCCAGCATCTATTTCAGAGAATAATCTACTGGACATGATTTCAGAGCTCACATACACGAAAATAGAGCCGAAGAGGGCAGAGGACATTATCAAGGAGAAAATGCTCAATATAAGATGATACACCGCGTCAGCGAGGTCTCCATACATCATGTTTATGCTCAGCATAAATTAGCCACATCATCCTAAAGAATATATCTTTCCCACTAACCCTAAGAGTATTACGGGAGGTACACAGCCACCCTTGACCCGGCAGACTCAATCCCTCAATTTACCCACTATAGATACAGACGAGATAGATGACGCCATATTGAAGGGTGAAAGAATCCTACTTAAATATAAAGATGGAACTACACTTGAGATAGACTCTAGCGAACAAGCACTACAGCTTTACTGGGAGATAAAGTTGCGCAACAGGAAGAAGGCTTTTGGAATCTAATAATCCATACTGGTTTTCCTCTTATCAATGTAGAGGGCTCTCTAGTAACTATCCTCTACCTCTACGAGAAGGTGAAGGAGATCTTTCCTGCCACGTCCTATGCTATCTTGATGGAAAAGTGTAATACGTAGGTGTGTACTCTTCCTTTTACATTGTAAACAGTGTCAAGGGTTTATCTATTTGAGGGGTATTCTTGTCTGTTTGGCTAAACTAGGCACTGACGCATGTAGAGTATTATCTGTGGCAAAAATACCCAGGACTACCCTGCTACGTATGTATAGAAGGAGATAATTGTGGAAGCGTGGCTAACTGCACGATGATATTAAGCTGCGCAGTCTTTTTGAGAAACCAATGCGTGTACCAAGCCTCTTGTCATTGTAAATATAGATCAAGCCCTTTGTCTGGAGGCTGCGGAGAACGCGGAGGAGCCAAGCACGATCAGCACCCAGTTGTTCCTCTAATTGATCTAGGTAAATGTATGTTGTACCCCACTGCGCATAATGGTTGATTAGTGTCTTCAGCACTTCTTTCTCATCAATTGTTAGATCTGCTTCCTCCACTAACATGTTAAGACATGTTACGGGTTGTAGATTTTGTCGTTTCTTGTCTCTTTCACTGGTTTGCCCAGCAATAAACGACAATAATTGGCTAGACTGTAGCGTCCGTGTTGCCCTGTCTTTGTCGTTTATTGTCTGTCTACTCTGTAAGTGTGTGTTTATTGTGTGGGAGGCTAGAAGCTGTCGGGCAAGAGCAGCGTATTGGTGTAGTCTAGTATCCATTTCCCTTGCTAGAATTGTGCGTGCATATTCTTCTCCTTGGGGTGTTAGCGTCCAGAACCCATTCTCGTACTCGAATAGGCCTCGGGTTCTCCAATAACTAAGATAGCTACTAATGTAGCGTACAGGGTATCCTAGGATTTGTGCTATTTCAGCAGCACGCATAGGACGTGCGAGAAGGAGTACGGCTATCGCTTCAACTAGTTTACTACGTGGTTTCCCCTTCTTTCTTTCCTGCCTTTCTTCCATGACAGCCTGTATCTCTGAAAGTACCTCTTCAAGATCCTCTCGGGCTTTGTGCAAGAAGTCCCCGGTAACTAAACTAGATGTTTAAGAAGGCTTGATGGGTTAGGGGTTGGTGATACTATAGCTTGGAGACTCGTATTTTAGTCCCTGCGTGCTATGTACATGATTCTCTCAACTCCGTTAATTTCGTCAATAACCCTAGCTACTGCTGGTGGCACCAGCTTTCTCCATTCATCTCGACCTTCGGCCATCAGCCTCCTTATGTATTCTCCACGATAGGTTTTTCTCTTGAAGAGTGGTGGTTTAATAACAGGTAAACCGGCTTCTTCAAATGCACGTGCTATTGTAGTATTTGCTGTTGCAAGTACTGTTGTTGGAGGAACGCTGTGCACAACATAGTGTGCATGGCCGATGTGAACCTCCATTGTCGGTAGAGTTGCTGTCATAACTCGTCTTGGATCAATATTTTCTTCATCAATTACCTCACGTATCATCCATAGTCGTTCTCCTGCTGTGAAGGGGTTTCTCCATGTATGGCTCTCGCTCGCCATTCCTACAAGTATAACTACTTCGTCGTAGTGGTTAAGGAGCCATTTCAGTACCATTAGATGTCCTAGGTGGAATGGTTGGAATCTGCCAAAATAGAGTACGCGTGCCGCCCTCTTAGCTAGAGCCATTACCACCCCCTAATGCCTTCTCTGCACTAGTTTTCTAAACAGTTGTTGCTGAGGAAGATACTTGACAATGAAGCGGGTGCTGGGATGAGGGAGAGAAAGATCTGTTTCGTGGTAAACCCGTTTGCAGGTATGGGTGGAGCTTTAGGTTTAAAGGGCACTGATGGGAGAGCGCTCGATATTGCATTGGCTAGAGGAGCTAAACCTGTCTCTCCCATTAAGGCCAAGCAGTTCCTAGAAGCTTGCATGAGTTTGAACATAGTAAGTAAACTAGTGTTTTTGACTGCCGGTGGCGATATGGGTGTAAACATTCTTTCAAAGTATACGAACTCTTACAGGGTAGTTTACGAGCCTAGGAAATGGCCAACGTCTAGAGATGATACTTTTAGAGCCGTTTATAATTGTCTGGAGAAAGGTGTAGAGATGATTGTTTTTGTTGGTGGTGACGGTACAGCACGAGATGTT
>JALTZF010000015.1 GCA_027046265.1 Pyrodictiaceae archaeon | reverse complement strand
TGGGGGCAACATGGTTCTCCCTATGTTTGGTGCTCTTAGGAGGGATCTTGGGGCGTCTACGCTGCTTCTAGGCTTGACTATCACGGTGTACATGGTTCCTTTCGGGGTAATGCAGTTGTTTTCGGGGGCTTTGAGCGACACTGTTCTTGGTAGGAGGACTGCGATAGTGGCTGGCTTGGTGGTGTATGGTGTTGGTAGCTTGGGCTCGGCCCTGGCGCCTAGTATGATTGTTATGCTTCTCTTTAGGGCTTTACAGGGGCTGGGTAATGCTTTTACAACCCCTATAGCCTTGGCTGTTGCAGGCGACTTGTCTCCCCGTGAGACTCGTGGAAGGGTCTTGGGCGTGCTCTCGGCTTCATCAATGCTCGGCGTGACTCTTGGCCCGGCTGTTGGAGGGCTCGTCTCAGCGTTTTCTTGGAGGCTGGGGTTTGTCCTCCTAGTAGTGTTGGCCTTGGCTGCAGTGTTGCTGGTGGCGGTTACTCTCCCCTCAGCAGGAGGGGCTGTTGCGCGTCGTGGGGCTCTCTACGCTGTTAAGAGGGCTCTCCTGCACCGTGGCGTCTTAGCGGTGAGCCTGACAGGCTTCCTCGTCTTCACGGCCCGCACAGGCTTGCTGACGTACCTCTCTGACCTCCTCTCACTCCCACCCTATGGTCTTGGCGAGCCAGAGATTGGTGGCTTGCTAACACTTGTTGGTGCTGGGGGCATACTTGCCAGCCCAGTGTGGGGGTTCTTGGCTGACAAGATTGGGAGGAAGAGGGCTCTGCTGCTAGGGATAGCTCTGCAGGCACCGTTGCTTGCAGTCTTTAGTACTGGTTTATGGTATAGGTTCCTGGCAGTCCTCCTCTTCCTCTACGGCTTCACGATAGCTGCGGCGATGACTGTGTTGGCAACACTTGCTGTGGAGGTGCTACCACAGTTTAGGGCGACAGCCTCCTCGGTGTATAGCTCGTTTAGGTTTCTAGGCTACGCAGCGGCCCCCCTAGTCTTCTATAGAGCATACACATCATACTTGATTGAGGGTGTGTCCCTGCAGGCACTAGCCATAGTGGCTGTGGCCGCCATAGCATACTACACGCTTGCAAGCCAGGCAAGGCATTAGGGGGTTACCAGGTGGAGGTCATGTGCACTCATCCCGGATGTGCTTGAGCCCGCGGTGTGATGGAGAGGCAATGCTCGCCACGCTTGCGCGTCAACCCCCTATTGGTCTAGAGGAGCTGTTGGCGGGTAAAGGATCTGGGGCTACTCGGCTCTGAGAAAGCTGTACGTGCTGAGGGCTTTGAGGGATAGAGGGTGAGAGATGGTGACAAGCGAAGAGTTCTAGGGAGGTACAAGATGTTGCCCTTGAGTGTGCTTGTATTTAACGGGTAGACCGGGGGGTGCATGCTTATATTGGTTGCTTAGCCTGGTTTTACTCTGGGTGGGCCAGGTTTGACTCTTAGGCTTCGGGTTGGCAGGAAGGGCTACATTATACTGCCGAAGGCTTTGAGGGAGGCTGTTGGCATTGATGAGGGTGATGAGGTGATAGTAGAGGTTAGGGATGGCATACTCATAAGGCCAGCTAAGAAGAGTATCGACGTAGACAAGGTCCGGAGGCTTCTCCGTGATCACGCAGTGAGGCTGAGGAGCCTGCAGGGGAGACGTGAGCCAGGCGAAGCAGCAGCTAGTAGTCTTGAGGAGGAGTTCGAGCAGTGAAAGCGTTTCTTGATACTCCACTACTAATATACCTTAATACTGTGGCTAGCGATGAGCGCAGGCTAATATACGAGAACTTCTACCTCGACATACTGTCAAGACACAAACTCTACACGGACGTACTCGTACTCGGCGAGCTTATCTACGTCTCTAAGAAGAAGTACGGTGTCCCCTACAGCGTCACCCTAGACTTTATAGAGTCCATAGTCTTGCCCTACGTCACGGTAATAGCCCTTGGCGAAGAAGAGTACCGGGAGGCAGCCAAGCTGATGGCAAGGCATAATCTTAAGCCTTCAGATGCACTCCACATAGCTGCCATGAAGGTAAATAACATAAGACTAGTCATAAGTGAGGATAAGGAGCTAGAACGAGTACCCGGAGTAGAGAGGGTCTGGATAACAAGTAGCCCATGAGCACTTATACTCTACTAGTCTACGACAGTGGGTAACTAGGCTGGTTTGAGGTTAGAGACTTAGAATCCCGTTGGCTCTCTTGTTCCCTCAAGCGATGAGAGGATCCCTGGAGTTTAGCATTCTCTCCTTAGAGGGCTCTTGGGCCGCTTGTGCTTGGTGATCTCATTTTATTAGGTGTTACTCTCTTCTATGTAGTTGGGGGTTCATAGGGAATGTCTAATAGTGTAGTCGTCAGGTTTCCCAGGGCGATCGCGGAGAGGCTAGAGCGTGAAGCTAGGAGGCTGGGGGTCAGCCTGGAGGAGTATGTTTTGGATCTCATTCTAAGGGATCTCGACCCGCCGGAGAGGGCGAGAGAGTACATAGAGGCTTCTAAGGATCTGCTGGAACGAGCCCGGGAAGAGCTTGAGAAGGGTGATGTGAGGCAGGCTGCTGAGAAGGCTTGGGGTGCTGCAGCCCTAGCTGTGAAGGCCTATGCTGAGTGGGAGGAGGGGAGAAGGCTTACCAGTCATGGAGAATTGTGGGAATATTCTAGAAAGATGATGGATGAGCTTGGAGGTTGGGTTTACGATGCGTGGATGGCTGCTACTGGGATGCATGTATGCTTCTATGAGGGCTGGTGCACTCGAAGGCATGTAGAGGAGGCAGTTAAGAGGATAGAGAGACTAGTATACGAGGTGGAGAGGAAGGTCACCTCCTAGAACAATGACTACATACATGCAGTACTCGCACACTGAGAGCTTACCATTAATACTGTTTATTGCCTGCACTATTTTGGTGGCTACAGCTGCTAAGGTCTCATCTGCTCCGCATACACTAGACCTTGGAGCACGTTTTGACTCTTCTTTTTCTCTAGAATATCATGTGTTGTCTTCTCGTGTGCTAGAATCACTCCTCGTGGTTATCCCGGCATCTTGACTATCCATAATCACATAATGTCTCAGATGCTTAGCTCAATCTTGAAGAGCCTCATTCCGCAATGCCTGCTTCTGCTAAGCCACAAGCATGCAATGGTGTTTTGGGGCATAGTGTGGAATAGTTGTTGAGGCATAGTTTTTGTTAGACCTTTATCTTTAGCCTTGTACTAGATGGGCTGGAGGGGTTTCTTTTGAGTGGCGAGTACGCAGTTTTGCTCCGTAAAAGGGCATTGAGTGCTTTGAAGTGGGCTCGCCGCGCTTGTAGTGAAGGCGACTATGACATGTGTGTTCTTGTGGCAGAGTATGCTGCCCAGCTCTATCTTAAAAGCGTACTGTACCGTGTCTTGGGCGAGGAGGTTTGCGGTCATAATGTTAGGGTTCTCTTTGGCCTACTTGCAGCAGCACTTATGGAGCATGGAGTAGAGAATTTGGCTGGGGAAGTAGCAGGGTATATGCGTAGGCATCGGAGAGAATTAGTAGAGCTAAGTGATGCCCATACCAGGGCTGTCTATGGCCTAGTAGAGTATGGGGAGAAGGAGGCAAAACTACTACTTAAAAATAGCGGAGCAAGTACTAGAAAAGCTTGAAGAGCTGGAGAGGAGGCTTTTTGCCTGATACACGCCTACAACAGCTAAGGAAATGGAGGAAAATAGTCTCAGATGCTGCTAGAGTCGTGGAGAGCCTATACCCAGAAGCCAAGGTGTACTTGGTGGGGGAGCAGCAGAGAATAGGCTAACTGTGCTAAGTGATATAGACATAGCAGTAGTATTCGACCGGGAACTAGAGAAGAATGAGAGAACACTCATCCTGGCAAGATTGTGGGAGGAGTTAGAGGGGCATGGAGTACCTCAGTATTATCCTCTACACATCATAGTGCTGGGCACAGATGAGTTCCAGAGGCTGGTAGGTAAGAAAAAGAGGATAGCATAGCCTCGCAGCCCCCGTTTCTGCCATGAAATAAACTATGTCCTAACTACTCCTCGTCATTGGCCCTGAGCGGCTCCAGTAGCGTGTTGGCTGCTGACGAGACTTGCCCAGCGGCTACTAGCGAAATGGCAGGCATCGAGTTAAGTCTTAACCATAGTTATCTATGTGCAGGTTGTAGCAATGATTTGTACAATAGCGAGCTGGACTACAGTCTTGCCAGCAGTCTTCAAGAGGCTGCGCGTATTCCTGGGTGAGAGCAGTGGCTGCCTCTGGTCACTGTTTTCGCTGTGAGGCTTCCAAGGGTATGCTATGAAGTTGGCAAGTACTTATCCAGGCTGGGACAAGCGTATTGGTGGAAGCTTGAGGTCTAAGGGGTAAGTGTGGTTGAGGAGCCATGCTTTATGGGCGTGCTTATGGAGTATTTGCTCCTGTAGCCTCTCTGCCGTCTCCCTATGGTGTTGGTGATTTTGGCCCTGGCGCGTACCAGTTTATTGAGTTTCTCCAGGGTGCTGGTGCTAGTTATTGGCAAGTACTGCCTCTTGTGCCTACTAGTGAGGCTTATGGAAATTCTCCCTATGCTAGTGACTCTTCTTTTGCTCTCAACCCTCTCCTGGTTAGCCCTGACCTTCTTGTATTGGAGGGGCTTGTCCCAAAGCATGTTGCTGACCAGTATGTTGTGCCTGCTACTGGTAGGATAGCTTATGGCAGAGCCTACAAAGCCAAAGAGGCCATACTACAGGTAGCCTATAAGCACTTCAATAGTAGGAGGAGAGAGTACCAGTACTACTTAGAGGAGTTCGTGGCCAAGAGCAGTTACTGGCTACGCGACTACGCGCTGTTTAGAGTGTTAAAGAAACTACATGGCTCTCCATGGACTCGCTGGCCAAAAGAGCTGAGGCTACGTGATCCCAAGGCTCTGAGTAGAGTAGAGGAGGAGTATAAGAGCCATGTAGACTTTATTGTTTTTGAGCAATTCATCTTACAGCGCCAATGGGGGAAGCTGAAGGAAGAAGCGAACAAGAACAACATATCTATTGTAGGTGACATACCCTACTATGTTGTACATGATAGCAGTGATGTCTGGGCACACCAAGAACTCTTCAAACTGGACGAGAAGGGAGAACCACTTTATGTTGGCGGTGTACCCCCAGACTACTTTAGCCCAACAGGGCAGCTATGGGGCACCCCTGTCTACGACTGGGAAAAACACCGCGAGCAAAGATTCCAGTGGTGGATTAACCGTCTACGTAGAAGCCTAGAACTCTATGATCTAGTGCGATTAGACCATTTTAGAGGCTTCGTGGCATACTGGGAGGTCCCAGCAGGTAGCCCTACAGCGATTCCCGGCAAATGGGTTAAAACACCCTACGAAGACTTCTTCCGTGTCCTCGTGTCGGCCTTCCCCTCTATGCCATTTATTGCTGAGGACTTGGGCTTCATAACTCCCGATGTGAGAGAGGTAATGGCGAGATACAGCCTGCCTAGTATGCGAGTACTAGTATTCGCTTTTAACGGCTCCCCCACCAATGAGCATTTGCCCCACAATATTGGCGAGAACACGGCTATCTACACATCTACACACGACACTAATACTGTGAAGGGCTGGTTCCTCGAGGAAGCCAGCCCCAAGCAGAGAAAGTATGTGTCAAAGTATGTAGGCTACAGAGTTGATGAGAGTAATGTCTGCGAAGTCTTCACAAGACTAGCCTTATCCTCTAGGGCTAGACTGGCTATGATACCAGTCCAGGACATACTCTGCCTGGGGAGTGAGGGTAGGATAAACAGGCCGGGCACAGCTAGGGGGAACTGGAAGTGGCGCCTGCTGCCAGGCCAGCTGGATAAGCGCTATTCTGTCTGGATTTATGGGCTTGCAAGAATGTATGCTAGAACCCCAAACTAGTTCTATCACCGTCTAGAGTACATGATTTTTACCTTCCCGCTATGTAGCATGAATAGTAGGCCCACAATTTATACAGGCGTGATGGAGGGCTTGTGGCTTGGTTATAGTATCAATAACTCCTGAAATAGGCCTAGACGAACTATACACCTATGCTGGCGGCCTCGGCGTCTTAGAGGGTGACAAGTTTCTTGCAGCAGCTGAGAAGGGTGTAGACTACATAGTATTGACTCTTCTCTACGAAGAAGGCTATGTAGACTATGAAATATTGCATGGCGAGCCGAGGCCAGTACCGCAAAAACATCCTACTAGCCCAGAAGAGGTTCTCGAAGCTGAAGACCCCCTAGAAATAGTGTTGAAGAGTGAGAGAGTCACAGTAGAGCCTCTCGCCTACAAGGCCAATAGAGCTAAAGTGGTTTTCTTCAGGGCGTTAAG
>JALTZF010000014.1 GCA_027046265.1 Pyrodictiaceae archaeon | reverse complement strand
CCCACGAGCCTGGACTCATTTAAGAGTCTGAGCTGAGACAAAGCAGCCTCTATGCCTACACTGTAGAGGCATGATAGGCAAGTAGTATTCCTCTCCTGCTTGTAAACTTGCAGAGTCTTATTCCACACCTCAACAAGTACTGGTGCGAGTAGAGAAGCATTACTCGGCAACTGCTTCCTAAACATGCTAGCCGCGACAGCTAGTGAGGCCTCATCGAGCCCTAGGCCCCTAGACTCTACAAGGCTCCTAGTCTCCTTCCAGGCGTAGAGTGCTTGTTCTCGTGGCAGAGGCGCGAGCCTTGGGTCTACTGTTGTGAGGTTTGTAGCTGTGGCGTATGCTGTGTAGTTGCCATTGTAGAGTTCCATGTAGTAGTATGTCCTGCTTACTTGCCACCATAGGAGTGATAGTAGCTCTTCAAGGCTGGAGATAAGCGTCTTATTGCTCAGTAGACTGAGGAGGAGGCTTGTGTTAGACTTGAGGCCCTGGTATAGCTGGGAGTACTCCTTGTCCATGAGCTGGATTGCCCTGGCTAGCCTAGTCATGTTCTCGGCGAGCACATACAGCTTATCAGTTGTCTCAGCGTAGGCCCTACTAATGTTTGTGAGCCCAGTAACAGTCTTGTCTAGGTTCTCGCTGAGCACGACTAGCAACTTGTAGGCCTCAGCATACCCCTTATCAGCCTCCATAACAGCCCTAAGTGTATCATTTAGCAGCCTTACCTGCGATGAGGCATTCCCCAAGGCCAGGCTATACGCTTCGTCTAGTTGCTCTAGGAGAGAGTAGAGTGTCTCAGAACCATTAACTGCCCTTGCAAGCTCTGCGGACACCATCTCGTATATTGAGGCGTTAGCCTCAGCAAGCATGAATGGTATACCCTTAAGCTCAGCCGCGTACCTATCTACAACACTCTTGTTAAGCTCCCTAGCCCACTCAACTAAGCGCAGTAAGGTAGTGTTGTCCCGGAGGTCTACGCCGCTCACGATAATGACGTCTGCATCAGCATGCTTCCCAGCAGCAATCCTTTCGATGAGCTTCTGGGCCTTCATAGACTCAGCGCTTGGCGGCAGAGTATACATCTCCTCTTTGACCACGTTGCTAAGCTCAGCAAACAATGGCAAAGCTATTGCCGCTATTACAAGCCACAAGAGTATGACTACCCAAGGCCTACTAGTTATGGCCTCAGCAAACCCCACCACTCTACACCCGACTGGTCTAAGATCGACTGCTCGGCAGCAGATAAAAGAGTTTCCATCCATAGAATTAAAACCCAGAACCGCTCTCTCCAACAAGTGAAGAGCGTAGCCTCTAGGAGGTGGCCTCCAACGACAGTCACAGGACAAGAGTACCTTGAGAGAACCGTCGAGATGAGGACAAGGTACATGGTCTTACTACTCTTAGCCGAGGGCCCCAAGACAGGCTACGAGATAATCAAGAAGATCAGAGACCTACTATCAGAAATAGGTGGCGGAGCAAGCCCCGGCACAGTATACCCTGTGCTACGCCGACTCGAAGAAGAAGGCTACATCTTCTCCACAGACGATCCCCATGGAGGGAGGCAGAGGAAGATATACAGAATAACATCACGCGGCATAGAGTACCTTATGAGGAGTGCTGAGAGAGCCCTAAACGCACTAGACATAGCGATGAGGCTCCACCTACTAGCAGTAAAGGGTGTACACGAACCAGCTAGACTCACCCCAGAAATGAGGCAGCTTCTTCGCTCAATAGCTGAGAAGCTGAAATCAATAAAGGCCAGGACAGAGGAGCTTATAGAGCTTGTAGAGTACTTCTTATCAAAAAACACCAGGTGAAATTGCCATTATCAGTTACTCTATGGTGAGATATGAGAGAGCTATTATTGCAAGCACAATAGCCCACATGGCTATTGCGACTAGGAAAATCTTCTCTCTCAGCGTTAACTCTCGGTAAACCCTTCTCGTCCGAGCCCTAGCCAAGACTATCACCCCCATACACGGTTAAAGCTAGGAAAACATGTTAGTAATCGGCTATCTCTTCACGTAGAGCCAGCAAGACACTGTATGCCCAGGCTTAATCTCGACTTCTGGTGGCTCCTCCCTAGAGCAGATATCCATAGCGAACGGACATCTTGGGTGTAGTCTACACCCTTTCGGCGGGTTTATTGGCGACGGTATTTCTCCTTTGAGCTCAATCCTCTTCTTCTCACGTGCATACTTAGGGTCTGGCACTGGTATACTGCTGACAAGCGCTTGTGTATAGGGGTGCTGTGGGTTAGTCACGACATCCTCTACGGACCCCTTCTCGACGATCTTGCCAAGATACATTATCGCTATCCTGTCGCCAACATATCTCGCAGTTGCAAGGTCGTGGGTTATATAGAGGTACGTGACGTTCTTGTGCTCCCTAAAGTACATGAGCAAGTCTAGTATTGAAGCCCTAATACTCGCGTCTAGCATTGACACAGGCTCATCAGCAACAACGAATTCTGGGTCAAGAACCATTGCACGCGCAATAGCCACACGCTGTCTCTGACCGCCACTGAGCTGGTGTGGGTAGCGATAAGCAAACTCTGTTGCAGGCGTCAACTTAACTTCTTCAAGTATTTTAAGCACACGCTCCTCAATCTCTCTCTTATCCCTTGTCACCCTGTTAACTATTAGTGGCTCAGCAACAATGTCCAATACTCTCTGGCGAGGATTAAGGCTCTCATAGGGATCCTGGAATATCATCTGGATCTTCTTCCTCAGTCCTTGGCGCCTCCACTCCTTCAATGAGAGACTTGATATGTCCGCACCATCGTATACTATTCTACCACGAGTAGGTTTCTCCAGTCCGACAAGGACCTTGCCAGTAGTAGTCTTGCCGCTCCCAGACTCTCCCGCGAGAACATAGATTTCCCTCTTCTTTATCGAGAACGATATCCCGTCAACAGCCTTCACAAACAGCCTCTCTCCTTTCAGTAGAGTCTCTAGGAAGCTTCTTCTGACTGGAAACCACTTATAGAGGTTGTCAACCTCTACAAGCACCTGATCTTGTCTAGGCAACCTTCTTCACCTCCTCACCAGCATAAAGCCAGCATTCAACAAAGTCGCGTGGCCCCGTACCCGTGCGTGGTGGCTCCTTCCTCTTGCAGATCGGCATAGCATAGCTGCATCGTGGATGAAACCTGCAGCCTGGAGGCGGCGACCTCAAGTCTGGAGGCTCACCAGGCAGTGCTATGAGCCTCTTCTTGGGGCCAATGTGGCTCGGCACAGCGCCTATGAGACCCTTAGTGTAGGGGTGTTGTGGTGTGTAGAAGATCTTGTCAACATCTCCTGTCTCAACAATTTTCCCAGCATACATCACGTAGACACGGTCAGAGACTTCTGCGACTAGAGGCAAGTCATGCGTTATGAGGAGTACTGATATGCCAGTCTCCCTCTGTATATCCCTTATCGTATCCATTATCTTTGCCTGTGTAGTCACATCAAGCCCCGTGGTGGGCTCATCAGCTATGACTAGGTCCGGGTTCAACGCTAGCGCCATAGCTATAACTACACGCTGCTTCTGCCCACCACTAAGCTCGTGAGGATAGCTCATTACCCTCTCAGGATCCAAGCCTACTAGCTTGAATAGTTCCCGGGCAATCTTCCTCCCCTCCTCAACATCGTAGACAGCGCCATGGTATAGTAGTACTTCTGCTATCTGGTCACCAACCCTCATAACAGGATTCAGCGAGTTCATTGCCCCCTGGAATATCATGCTTACCTTGCTCCACCTCAGCTTCCTAACCTCCTCCTCGGAGAGGCTAGTAATATCTATGCCACTAAGCACTATCCTACCACTCACAATACGGCCCGGGGGAGGCACCATCCTCATGATAGCGTATGCCAACGTGGATTTCCCGCTCCCACTCTCGCCGACAAGAGCTACTAGTTCACCCTTATCAATCTCAAGCGAGACATCGTCAACAGCTCTTACCACGCCTCTCTGTGTAAAGTAGTAGACTTTGAGGTTCTCTACCTCAAGAATAGTTGCAGTCTTCACGGCTACCTCTCCCTCTCTCTCAGCCTTGGGTTTACAACTTCGTCAAGAGCGTAGCTTACGAAGACAAATGCTAGGCCTATACCTATCAGCGCAATACCAGGAGCAATAATGTAGTATGGGTTATCGCTTAACAGTGCTCCCTGGCGGTCAGCAAAATACAGCATTGTCCCCCAGCTTATCTTCGTGGGGTCTCCTAGGCCCAGGAAGCTGAGGCCAGCTTCTAGTATTATTGCACTAGTTATGGTCAACACCATTGAAGCAGCAACAATTGGTAGCACATTGGGCAGTATGTGGTGAACTATTATATAGAGATCCGTGGCCCCTGAAACCCTGCTAGCCTGAACGAATAGCCTCTCCTTCAATGACAGGGTCTCGCTCCGTACGAGCCTAGCAACACTAGGCCAAGATATTATCGCTATTACAAGTATGATATTCCAAATACTCGGACCCAGCACTACTGAGAGTACTATTATGAATGGAAGCCCTGGTATGACTAGGAAGAGGTCTGTAATCCTCATCAACAAGTCGTCTACTAGCCCTCCAAAGTAGCCTGAGACCATGCCTACAGCCGAGCCTATAGCAGCAGCCAGCAATGCTGCAAGTACACCAACAAGCAACGAGACACGCGTGCCGTAGATTACTTGGCTGAGAATATCCCGGCCCATCTCATCTGTGCCAAGTGGATGCTCAGCACTGGGAGGCTCGAAGGAGCCGCCAACTCTTGCTTTTGGGTCATAGGGTGCTATCCAAGGAGCAAATATGGCCATGAGGGTATAGAATAACAGTATCCCCAGCCCTATCAGGCCCAGCCTAGTCCTACTATAGGCTCTCCAGAACTCTATTACTCTCTCAAACCTCCTATACCTCTTAACGCTAACAGCCTCCATGGCTAGTCATACCTCACCCTAGGGTCTAGGTATGCGTAGAGAAGGTCTGTGAAGAAGTTTGCAAGGAGTACTACGAGTGTTATTACGAAGAACAGGCCCTGGAGCACAGGGTAGTCACGGTAGATAGCAGCCTCGTAGAGTAGCCTCCCAATACCATCCCAGCTAAACACAGTCTCAGTAAGCACAGCACCACTCACAACTGTAGCCATGTCTAGGCCTGCAAGAGTAACGATGGGCAGCATAGCGTTTCTAGCCGCGTGTTTCCACACAACAATCTTCTCTGGAAGCCCCTTGGCTATCGCTGCGGTAACATAGTCTTCACGTATCACACTAACCATAGTATTCCTCATTATTAGAAAGTCGCCGCCAAGCCTAATCAACGTGATAGTTGCAGCTGGTAGAGCCAGGTGCCACAAGTAGTCGCCCATGTACTCTAGCACGTGGGCATAGTCTCTAGCAGGAGTTATAGTGCCGCTAAGAGGAAACCACTTATTGTGGACTGCGAAGATCAACAAGAACATTAGGCCAAGCCAGAACACTGGAATTGTGTGAAGGACTAATGCCCATACGAGTGAGGCAATATCCAGTACTTTACCTCTTCTCCACGCAGCCCAGACGCCCAGGACCATCCCTATCAGTAGTGCCATCCCATGGCTAGCTATTAGTAGTGCAAGAGTGTTCAGCATTTTCCTGCCAAAGATGAGATCGGCCACAGGTTTTTGGTATATGAAGCTTATGCCTAGCTCGCCTCGGAGGAGATTCTTCATAAAGATTACAAACTGCTCGTGTAGCGGCCTATCAAGCCCCCACATTCTCCTGAGCTGTTCTCTCATCTCAGAAGTAAAGGCTGTCTCTTCAATCAGCATTGCTGTAGGGTCTCCAGGCATTAGGCGGAACACATAGAACATTAGCGCCATGAATAGTATCAGCGATATAGCTAGCTCTATAGTTCTTCGAGCAACATAGGCTCGAAGCCCCACGCTTATACCCTCCAATTACTGTGGTTAAGAGATGGCCGTACTACACTCTTAAATCCTTTAATTAAACGTATAGGATTATAGAACTGTGTAGGTGCCGGTAAATGTGTAGAATAAAAATAGAAAAATCAAGTATGTTCACCAGTACATGTACTACCTCTCTTACCCTGCTCTCCTCCTCAAGAATAACAGTATGGCAGCTATTACTATTATTATGACAGCTATTGCTGCCAGTGTCGACAAGCCCTTGCCTGCAGGTGCTGTCGCTGGTGATGTTGGTGCTGGAGCTGTTACTGTGACTGAGGCTGTGACTGTCTTGGTGACTGTCTTAGTTACAACTCTCTCGGCAGCAGTTCCAGTCGGTGTAGGTGATGGCGAAGCTGTCTCAGTCGTAGTCACAGTCACAGTTGCTGGCGGCTTTGTTGTAGTCGGCTTTGCTTTCGGTATAGCTTCGAGTATACCGTCACCATCAATATCCTTGTACTCATACTTGTCTGACTTGGCCAGCATCTCTTTTGCCTTCTCGATGTTAGGCTCAATAGAGCCTATCCACGGGAACTTCTTTGGTACTTCTGGGTTGCTCAGCTCGCCAAAGTATGGTGATATGTACCATGTACAAGGCTCGCCTAGGCCCTGGAGAGGCCCTTCGACAACCTCCTTCTTGGGTATTAGGTATGCTATTGCACGGCGTAGCCAGACATCGTCTAGTGGTGGCCTCCTCAAGTTGAATCCTAGGTAGTAGAATGTCACGCCACGCTCGAGGTTTAGGTGGAGGTTGGGGTTCTTCTTTACTCTATCAACAGCGCTTGTTGGTATGTAGTAGACGTAGAAGTGCGCCTCGCCAGCCTCCATTGCTAGTAGTGCTGCGTTGAAGTTCTTTATTATCCTAAACACTAGCTTGTCCATCTTTGGCATGTCTCTTCTCCAGTAGTTCTCGTTCTTTACTAGCTCAATGTACTCGCCTTCAACCCTCTTGGACCACTTGTAGGGCCCGCTGCCTATGAGTGGGGCTTTGCTCACGTTCCACTGCACGTTCTCCCATAAGTGCTTGGGCAGTATTGGTGTATCAGCTAGGTCGTATAGTAGCCATGCATATGGCTCCTTTAAGTAGAGTTTAACAGTGTAGTCATCCACTTTCTCTACTTTCTCAACGTACTTTACAAATCTAAATCCTGGCACATTGTTCTTTACCAGGTACTCAAAAGTGAATACTACGTCATCAGCTGTCAGTGGTTTACCGTCGTGCCATGTAGCGTTGTTTATCAAATAGAATGTCCAGACCTTGCCATCAGGACTCCACTCGTACTTGTAGGCCACCCATGGCTTTGGCGAGTAGTTGTCGTCAAGGTATACTAGTGTGTCGTAGAGAGCATCCCACACCATGTCTTCATAGATAGACCTAGCCAAGAGCACGTTCTCTGTTCTAAGGTCGTCAGCTAGTATGACTACGAATGTCCCACCCTTCTTTCCTTCAAAGTATGCTGTCCTCCAGGTCATTGGGGAGGCGTAGCCCCAGTACTCTTTGTGGAGTCCCTTGAGGTTCTTCACCCATACCTGGGTTAGGAACCTTGTGTAGATGCCGACGTAGGGTACTTGGTCGGCCAGTATCTCTTGTATCTTCCACAGTATCTCCTTCTGCTTCTCAGGATCAACAGTCTTGTCTAGCATGTGGGCAAGCTTGTCTAGGGTCTCATTGCGTATACCCTCAATGTTGTTTCCTCCAGGCCTATCCTCACTTATCTTAATGAACGATGATATGTACATTGGCATGTTCTTAGAACTCCACCCTATAATGTACATGTCGAAGTCATGCTCATCCTGGGTCTTTGTTATCTCATAGTTCAAGTCTACTGGGCGTACATGGATCTTTATCCCTACTTGTGCAGCATACTGTGACAATAGCTCAGCAGCCCTAATCCTTACGGGATCGTACTCTGGCACGAGAACCTCGAATTCTAGCTTGTAATACTCTTTCTCGGCCTTAACTATTGGGGTTATTGGCCCCATAGAAGATGCTAACATTACGGCTAGGACGAGGAAGGCCAGGAGAGACCTATACACCTTATCCACAGGTCCCACCTTTTCTTAACCGATTAACTAATCAAATTGCGTCGTCCTCCTTAAAATATTTATCTCATTAGATTGTAATGGGGTCATATGACAGTGGTCTCAGTGGTGAAGCACGTTGGGAGGCCAACTACTCTGTTCTTTCAGTATTAGAAGAGCTTACTTAGCGGCTCATACTGTTATTATAGTAATAATTATTATAGTAACACTGGTATGACTTGTGTGACGCCAGCTTGTCTTTATAGAAAGAAAATTATCAAGCTACTCTTCTTGGGCATGTATCCTGTTGGTGTGTGCATTGCCGGGTTTTGCTTCAAGGATCTTGATCTACTCTGGAATCCTAGTCATAGTTCTTGCCTGGATAGTTATCGGGGTTTCCTGGAGCCTTAACTGGGACTGGTTCTCCTACAGTAAGGGAGCTTTTAGTGATCTTGGGAGCAAGCGTAGTTGCTGTCCCGAAGTATTCAATTACGGGCTTATAATTGTTGGACTCCTGCTCTCCATCTACGGCGTAGTTGTCGCCTACTCTGCGAGGACAAAGACTGGTGTTGCTGGCGGCTCCTATATCTCGCTAGCCGGGGTCTTCTTATCCCTTGTCGGAGTCTATCCTTTAGAGACAAAGCCTCATGGATGTGTTGCTGTAATGTTCTTTCTTCTCGCATATACTGGCTTGATACTTGCCCTCCTGGAGGCTGCTAGGAAGAGTAGGCTTGCAGCCATGACTGTAGTGGCTATGGTGTTGTCTATAGTTATAGGAGTCATTGTTGGTGTTACTATTGGGTGGCCTAGCATAGCTATTCTCGAGACATACCTCATAGTGTTCATAGACTTGGGAATCATTGCCTTGACTAGGGCGTATACAGCTAAAGGCAGGTCTTGACTCTCTCCTCTCCACCAAGCATGTGGCATGTATGGTGTACTAGTTGTAGTGTTAGCTGGCATAGAATTGCTTAAATCTTCCAGTTACACTCTCTAGTATCATGCGAGCATATGTTCTAAGCGTCCTGGTGGGATGCGAGTTGAGCACGAATCCAGTCCTAAACGGCCTCCGCCCAGTCATCCCGGAGCTTCTTGGCGAGGCTGCTTTTGTATATATTGCTAAGGCTAGGGAGGTCGCCAAGAAGGGTGTTGACGTTATAAGTTTTGGTGTTGGACAGCCCGACATACCCACTTTCGACCACATTATTGAGGAGGCCAAAAAAGCTCTTGACGAGAAGTTTACCGGGTATACTGAGACACCTGGAATACCCGAGCTACGAGAGGCAATAGCAGACTACTTGAACGATAGGTATGGGGCTAATGTGTCGCCTGGAGAAGTAATAGTGACGACGGGGGCTAAGACAGCAATATTCCTCGCACTAATGGCCTACCTCAACCCAGGCGACGAAGTGATAGTGCCCGAACCCAGCTATCCTGCCTACCCCGAAGTCGCAAGAGCCCTTGGCGCTAAGCCTGTCTTCGTGCCGTTGAAGTGGCTTGGTGAGGGCAAGGGCTTTGAGCTAGACATGGAGGCTATTGAGTCGTCTATAACGCCTAAGACAAAGATAATAGTCCTCAACAACCCACACAACCCCTCGGGCACAATGTTTACTCCCAAGCAGGTAGACGAGCTCATGGATATTGCTAGGAGGCATGGACTCATAATACTAGCCGACGAGATATACGACAACTTTGTCTACGAAGGAGACTTCAAGAGCGTGCTGACACATAGTGACTGGAGAAACTACGTGCTCTACGTCAACGGGTTCAGCAAGACCTTCTCGATGACAGGGTGGAGACTAGGCTATCTGGTAACGAGGAGGGAGATAGCAGAGAAGCTCACAAGACTAGCTGTCAACATATATAGCTGTGCAACCAGCTTCGCCCAAAAGGCAGCCGTGGCAGCGCTCAAGGGTCCATGGGAGCCAGTAAAGAGGATGGTTGAAGAATTCAAGAGGAGGAGAGACGCCATAGTAGAAGAGCTAAGCAAAGTACCAGGATTCGAGGCCTACACGCCGAAAGGCGCATTCTACATCTTCCCGCGAGCCAAAAACCTACTAGACCAAATAGACATGACTACAGAGGACTTCGTAGAGTATCTACTATACAAGCGTGGTGTAGTAGCACTACCAGGCACAGTATTCCCAGACAAGGCTGGCGAGGGCTATCTAAGATTCAGCTATGCAATAAGCATCGACAAGATACGCGAGGGCATAAAGAGGATACGCGAAGAAGCTGAACACCTACTACAAGAAAAGACAAAGAAGTAGCCCCACACCCGTCCCTCTTTTACCTTTAACCCCCACACCCCACAATAATAATGTCGTCAAGCTGTGCCCGCGTAGTTAATGACCTCCCGGGAGAGCTATTGACAAGAGTTCAGCAGTACAGCTACGATTTCTTTGAAGCCCTAGAATAAACTATTACTAGGTAGGCTATAGAGGCTAGAACTAGCATCAATACAAGAGCCTTATCCCAAGCATAGCCCGTATACCCTTCTTCCCTAGCGACTCCGCTCCTGGCACTGGATGATGCTAGTTCTGTATGGCTTGGGGCTATAATAGTGCCGGGTACGGTATACTGGCCAGATGCCGTCAAGGCAGTTGTACAGTTGCCCGTATCTGTCATGGTTGTGCTTGTTTCTATGCTGTGCATAGCGTTCTGCATGGTTGTATCCGTGTTCTCGCTCGTGTCCTGCCTTTCAGCCTTGCTCGAAACCGTCTTGGATAAGCCAGTATTTAGACTAGTATTGCTCGCTACCCGAGAATATGCTATCGCAGGGGTTACAAGCCCATAAGGCCACTCATCGTATACAATCACTGCTACAGGATCGCCACCCGTGACTCTGGCAATCTCACTGGCAAGCCGTTCCTCTCCTCCAAGAAGCTCTAGGGTCCTCGCGTCAATTTCAAGCATGGCAACACTATAGCTAGGAACCCAGCCAACCGCGGTCTTCGCCTCCTCAAACACTCCCTCGACCTCATTTATAGCCCATAACCCCAGCCTGTACTCTGCCTCCCAACTCGTCCTCCCCGGCGCCACGACAAAGACTATAGTGTCTCCTCCCATGAATGGCATTGTAGTATTGGCACGCTCCAGGGCCTCCGCCGATAGCTCTACAATAACTGGGACTAGGGCATCAAGAGACGAGACAAACTCTTCGTATACACTCTTACTCAATGGTATGTATAGAGAGACCAGTATAAAGCCGGTATGTACTACGAGGGCATCAAGATTGTATCCACGATCTCTAATGTACTTCTCCATCCTCTCCAGAGCCCCTAGGGAAGAACCATATACCTTCTCTAAGTCCACATGGCTGAGAGTCTTAGTGTACAATCTCACCCCTCTACCATTAACCACAGCATAATAGTACTCTCCACGAGGCTCATTACCCGGCGCTTGGACAAGCCGTGGAGGATACGAGAGCAATACTGAGACACTAGCAGAGACATTACCGCCTCCAGCTCCCCCACTGGTCATCCTCTTAGCCTCATCTACAGCCCTAACCGTGCACTCTCTCAGCTTAACAGCATGCCCACCATACAAGAGCACAACATTGCCATACTTGTGCCCATACAAGTATAGTTCGCCGCCACAAACAAATACAGTGACATCATTCACCCTGAACACATCCTGGTAATAATGCATCCTGCCAGCTTGCAACGCAAACCCTATGACGGACTGTGACAAAACAACTAGTAGCATGACGGCAATGACATAAGCCAAAAACCCACTCCTCATTGCCACTCACCAGTGCTTGCCCAGTATCTAGTAAGCATAACCAATAGAAGCTCTTCCAACAAGAAGCGTAGAAGCGTAAACAAGTAGGGTAACATCATCTACAAGCTTTATACCATGAATAACTCCACGTATTGACCACCTCGCGTAACTCAGCTGCGTGAGTACCGTGTGTATGGTGCTGGAGTAACAGGTTGGACCCCTCTACCCCAGGTATTCTCGTTTGCTCCTGTGTGTATATTGGGTTTTTATCGCGCTATATACTATGTCCAGCCTGATACCATGAGGCTCTCACACACCTCTAGTAGTGCCCAAGACTACTACAGAAGACACTGTCCCATGGGTAGTGACGTTTTCTGGCCCACACTTATGCCCTCCTCTTCGGTTATTTTGTACTCTATTATGTGTGTGGATAAGTTTAATAGTGCCTGAGCGCGCTCACTCGAACCAAAATCTAGTTTGGGTGTGGTGTATAGAGTATTGCGTAGTAGGAGTAGAATAATACCCCTGATCTTCTTGCCATTGGTCTTGTCTCTAGCAGTAATAGCGTATTCTGCAAGGGACCCCATGTCTATGAGTGGAGGATACAGCGTTTACGTTAACGCGACTATAACGCCTACAAATATGAATGGTGTAGCAGAGCTCTATGCTTGGTTGCCTATACCCGAGAACCTCACGGTCACCGCTACTGGTGGTGGGAGCCTTGTTGCAGACTCTACTTCAGCGGACGGGGAGTTTGAATCTAGGATAGTCGTGTTAATGCCTAGTACGATGGGTGCTGATGCTAATATGCTAGTAAAGATTAACGGCTCAGCTTCTGGCACGGGCCTCGTACAGACTGGCAGGGCAGAGTTCCAGCTTAACTTTACTGGTAATGCAAGATTCAGTATGAATGGTGTCATCGGGTACAGGTCAGAGTTTGACCCTCAAGCCAACACTACTAAGACAATAGTCTGGATGTATAATGCGCCACTAGTAATCATAATGCCTGGAGGCACTCCTGGCGGTATGCCTGGTATGCCTTTGCCTAACGAGCTGAGGTTGTTCGTGGACTTCTACTCTGAAATGCTGACAGACTTCTCTTCTATGACTACAAAGACTACGACAAGGCTTGTAGTTAACGCAGAGGATCAGGCTACGATTATGCTTGTAAGAAACTTCTTGGCAATGATGTTTATGCAGGCAAACACTACTATGCCACTGCCAGAGCCCAAGTATAATAGTAGTAGGGGTGTCTACTACATAGAGTTCAAGTCTACTACAGAGCAGCCAATAAGGGCTAGAGTAGATTATGAATTGCTCAATCAGAGTAGTAGGATTGAGAGCTTTAAGGCAGACATGGAGATTCTAGTGAGGGGCTACCAGGCCAACGAGACTACCTACAATGTCACGTTGAGTTCTAGAGCTAGCCTCGAAGCCTCGCTTAGTGGGCCTCTCATAATCGGTAATGCCACGATCAAAAAACTGGATGCTAGTGCTAGTATTGGCAACAATGACACACACATATACGCTAGTGCAAAGCTGGTGTTTGACCTCGACATACAAGACCCCTACATAGCGGGCCGCACTGTGGAGACAATAGTGAAGACTCTGTCTACAGCAAGCCGGGGGTCAGCCCGTATTGTTGCTCCTGACCCCGGCGCATTAATGATAGATGACCGTGTGGTTCACGAGGCTACTCTAACGCCTAGCACGGCTATGGGTAGTGAGATATACTACGTGTACAAGGGCGTAGTAATGAGGAGTTACGATGAGGAGGAGAAGAGGTTCATAGTATTGTCTGGTGAGGGCGAAGTCTATGCGCGTGGTACAAGCCGCGTAGTAGTGGATGCAAGCCGCACGGGGAGGACAACAGTGTTCTTCGAAGATGAGGCTAGGGAGGCGCGAATATATATTACTGAGAGTGACATGGTCACAGTAATGCCTGCAAGTAGTAGTGAGAGGCTCCGCGGAAAACTAGTAGTGCAGACAATCACAACGCCTCCAAAGCCTTTGCCCGAGGAGGCTAAGCCCCTAGGCCCAATAGTAGACGTTTCTGTCGACTATATGCCGGGTAGTGGGCTGGTAGTAGTGCTGCCATACCATGAAGAGCCTAGCAACGGCGAGATAATGGTGGCACACTACAAGAATGGCGAGTGGACACTTATCGAGCCAGAAGAAGTTGACACAACAACCAAGACTGTCACAGTAATACTCAGAGAGCTATCGCCACTAACAGTAGTATCCTACACTCCTCCAACAACGACAGAAACCACTACAACAACACAAACAACCACTACCACGGCTCCAGAAACTACAACGACCACAACAACTACAACGACAGTATCTCCAACACCGACAACTACAACAGAGACTACACAAACCACCACTACTACTCAGCAACCACCAGCAACCACTACAGCTACAACCACAATAGTTACGGAAACAACGAAAACCACAATAACCGAGACGACAACCACGGCACCTCCAACAGAAACAAAGACCGAGACAACACAGCCAACAAGCACACCCACAAAGACAACGACTACAACAACCAAGAGGACAACAACAGCACCACCAACAACTAAGACTACAACAATAGTCTCAACAACATCTGAGACTACAAAGACAGAGACACCACAACAAACAACACAACCACTAACAACATACAAACCAACAACAACCACAAAGGAGGAAGGCGGAGTAAGGCTAGGACCAATAGCCGCAGTTGTTGCAGTGCTAGCAGTCGTAGCCTTAGCCATAGTGTTAAGGAGAAGGTAAGAGGGGGCCATGGGGGAGGCTTAGAACCCTAATACACTCCCCTACTCAAACCCAATGATGGCCTCTCTCAAAGTAATGTCACTGGTCTTTTGGACTAGTTATCCACAACCACTAATATACCTCCCATAACGCTTGAGTTCCCATGTAGGCTGATCAGGGTAGAATGTAAAACATAGCTGTACCAGGTATGTGCAGTATTGGGCGGAGACAGTGGCTCACGAGCCTTCTTCTGGGAGACCCGTCCTTGTAGATCGTGGCTGGTGTGGCCGAGACATTTGCCCCTTCCCCTTCCCTCAGCGGCTCTACATTGCAGAGCCGTGGCTGATAGGGCTTCTAGACCCCCTCATAGCAGAGGCCATACATGAGAATACACGCATGTCCCTCGAGAAAGTGCAAGAATGCCTCCATAGAACCAGTACTTCTCTGGGAGCGGCAGGAGTCCTGGATGTTATGGGCTTATGGAAGCTCATCATTGAGGACCGTGGAGGAGTAGCAGTACTAGAAGACTTACTAGTTATTGAGGGTCAGAAACTTCTTGTCGAGCGTGTGGATGAGGCTCTTAGACTTGGACTTATTGATAGTCTCATCGAGACCTATTCGAGGCTTACAGGATTAAGCCACGAAGAGTCCAAAGCCGTAGTTAGGGAGTCGATAAGGATCCTACGCAACTTAGCCACTGTTAGAACATGGAGGATAGAATATGGTGTACTCCACCGCTTATGCTCCAGCCAGGATGTCAAAGTCGTAGAGGAACTAGCTTATAGGCTTGTGAATGGGGCATGGGGGGTTGATAGGGGTAGGAGGACTCTAATACTAGTAAACCAGAATGTAGCGCCTACAGAGGGTCTTGACCGAGAAAAGCTCAGAAGTATAATAGAGTCACTAGCCAGTCGTGGTTTCAAGGTGAACAAAGCTATAGCGAATACTCTACTTGCCGGGGCCTCCAGGAGAGAGCTGGAACTCGCCTGGTTCACGCGTACACCCCGGAAGAAGCGTGCAGAAATCCTGGAGAGTGCAGCAGAAGAAATAAACACAAGTAAAGAGTGGAGATGCGTACTACGCGTAGAAACACCCTTCAAACCCGAGGAGGAACCTGTGGTAGGCTTCTACGCGTCAGCACCAACAATAGAAAGTGTTCTCTGCTGCCTAGAACACTTACAAAGACTAACAGGTAAACCGCAGGAGGCTCTGGTGCTCAGGCTAGTCTACAACCATAAACCAGGCCCAGTAATAACGTCAATAAGCCCAGCAAACAGTCATTGAACACAATGCATCTAAGTCTTCGTCATACGATCACGCTAGATTAACGTTACTTCTACGCCTAATTCTCTCGCTGCTCTTGCCTGCCCTTTATCAGATGTTACAAGCCTAGCTCTATGCTGTCTCGCTTGTGCAACATACAAAGCATCATAGACAGTTAGCCTAGCCCTTAAAGCTATCTTCAGCGCGTCATGAAGATATGCACTCTCGTCCTCGACAACGACTACATTATTCTTAATTAGCATCATTAATGCTTCATACTTTTCCAATGCAGAACGCTCATTTATTAGGCCATGAATAACAGTTGTTTTCCACACAGCATTAAGAACCTCTTTGAGTGCATGATCAAGCGTTAAGGCCTCATCGCTTAACGATAAAATACTAGAAACCCTCTCCCACCCCTTCTCCTTTAGGACATACTTTGCTAGTACAGAAGCATCAACGACTATCACGGTCCTCCCTCACAAGCCTTACAGCAAGACCTGGGGGGAGCTCAGGGTGATTCTCCATGATCTTCTCTACTTCTCTCAATACCTTAAGCTTCTCATAATACTCTACCCGCTTCCAGAGAAATTCCACGATCTCACTCCTCCAATCTACAAGTTCTTTTAACTCTTCAATCTTTTTCTTAAGTTCCCTAGGTACACGTATACTGAGAACCTCACTCACAAGTATACACCCTCCGTCAATATGCCCGTATACAATGTTAAGTAGCAATACGTATACTTAACTGTTCCTGCTTTCCGGCAAACCCTAAGACTCTTAGGACGCGTAATAGAGCGTCTGTATTCTGCATGAGGGCAAACCTTGAAATATCCCTTTAGCCTCATTTGTATGGACACGAACAATACGCGCTCAAGGTATAGTATAGATATGATATAATAATGCAATACTCTAAATATAGGCTCCCGGGAAGCTCCATAAGACCCTCTTAGAGGGGGTGCTATTCTCTAGTATGTTGAGTAAGGGGTGATTGTTACGAATCCAAGTTCTCCAGACGGTGAGTCTACGGTTCATCCGTTAGTCTATTATGGTGCTTCTCTCCCCCTAGTCATAGCTGCTGCTTCACATGTTGTAGCGCTACTTCTTGTCTTATTATTTGAGCATGCTGTACATGGTGTTGCGGCTTTTGTGCAGGCTGTAGCGGCTCTAGCCTACTTGTCAATAGCATTTATGGTCTTGTACATTGTTGAGCCTTCTAGGCCTCTTAGCCTGCACGAGGCCCTAGTTCTTGTCGCTTATTCTTGGGTCATGGTGCCAATACTCTCAGCTATACCAGTATCACTCGGCCTCCAAGTGCCATTCATAGACTCGTGGTTTGAGTCTGTAAGCGGTTTCACCACGACGGGGCTAAGCGTGTTCACAGGCGGCGTAAACCCAGACTATGGTGTCTACGTGCCTGCTGTAGAGGAGCTTCCACCATCTGTGTTGTGGTGGAGGGCGGTAACACAGTGGATTGGCGGTTTTGGCATAGTAGTAGTATTCCTTATTGCTGGCCGCATGGCCGGGCTACCGCCGCACCTTATTGGGCTTGCTGAGGGCAGGTTTGAGAGGCTTGAACCCAGTATTGCTAGGAGTATCCGTGAACTGATGAAGCTCTATACTACACTAACTATAGTAGCTACAGTTATTCTCTACCTTGCAGGGATGAGCCTCGAGGATGCAGTATACCACTCATTAACAGCCCTGAGCACTGGGGGATTCAGCAACCATAGTGCGAGCATAGGCTACTACAAGCCGTTCCTCGTGGGAGTAGCAGCTGTAGCTGCAATGGTTATGGGTGCTAGCAACTTCGCGGATCTATACACGCTTGTTCACAGGATGAAGCGTGGCATGAGTATTGAGGGCAAGACGTTCACTGCGATCTGGGTCCTCGGATTACTGGGGATGACTGGTGCCCTACTTGGTTTTGGGGTAAAAGAATCTCTTGTAGACGCGGTGAAGACAGCATACTTTGATGTTACAACAGCCTTAACAACAACGGGTTTCAGCATAGAGGACTTTTCGTCAAAGCCAGAGGCTTACAAGCTGCTAGTGATAGCTCTAATGCTCATGGGCGGCTCAGCCTTCTCAACAGCTGGAGGAATAAAGCTCTACCGTGTATCAGTCGCAGTTGCTTCTCTCCGGTGGAGTATACGTAGGCTAGTGCGTGGACGCTACATACTCACGACCTATAGGCTGGGCAAAAGCCACGTAGATGCTGAGGGCCTCATGCAGGTTGTATCAGTAATATTCCTCTTCATAACAACAGACCTCATAGGCACCATACTACTATCACTAATGGTTCCAGAGCGTAGCATAGTAGACGTAGCGTTCGAGGCCACGAGCGCACTGTGTACTGTGGGGCTTAGTGTTGGGATTATAAGTGCTACTTCACAGTTCATGGTTAAGCTCCTCCTCATAGTACTCATGACTCTTGGCAGGCTAGAGGTGTATACGTACATAGCAGCATTGGCTGCTGCAACCATAATGGTTAAGGAGAGGCGCAGAGTAGGCCTTGAACGTAAGAAGCCTGAAAGACTAAAGTTTAGGGCTCCTGCGATCCCCCCTGCACCCTCAGAAGAGGAGGCAGGATAGAAGAGTTGGACCGCGCTCTTCCTCACGGAGGGCAGCCCTGTCTTGAGTTTGCTAGATAAATTATCGAGAATTGGAGAACACGAGGTTGTCAAGGCTATTACTCTAATGCTTAGAGACTACTGGGACTGTAGGAGCTTAGGCCCTGGAGACGATGCCTCGTGCGCGGGCTCAGGAGAGGTCTTAGATAGGGTAGTGGTCAAGATTGATGGCGGCTCTATAGAATCCAACATGGCTCCATGGATGAGCATGTATGACTTGGGATGGGTGATGGTTGTAGGCGCTGTAAGCGACGTGGCAGCTAAGGCTGCTACACCAGTAACAGTACAGGTATCCCTTGGTGTCCCGCCTAGTATGAGGGCTGACAAGCTTTTAGCCCTCATCCGCGGAGCCCGAGACTCGGCATTAGCCCATCAAGCGTGGCTCTCTGGTGGCGATACAAACTCGAGCAGAGACGGCTGGGTCGACGTTGCAGTAGTAGGCCTAGCCCTGCCAGAGTGGGGGCCTCTCCCGCGTAGGCCAAGTATTGGGGACTCTGTCTACACTACTATTGGCAGGTACGGGCTTATGGGCGCACTACTCCACAGCTTGAAGACGGGGGCCTGGGAGAACCTCTACAAAGCCTATAGGAGCGTCTTTGTGGAGGCTTCTAGGCCCTATGCTAGGCTAGGCTTTGCACACCTCGCGGCAAGAGTAGAAGAGGGGTGTATTAGTGGTAGCGTGGATGTAAGTGACGGCTTGGCATATAGCCTCCACCTATTAGCCGAGAATGCTGGAGCCTCACTTGTTGTATTCGAGCCCCCTAAGCCCCACTGGTTTGCAGAACAATACTCTGCAGAGAGTGGGGCCAAGCTGGAGGACCTAGTATTCTATGGTGGACAAGAATACGAGATCATATTCACAGTCAAGCAAGAATGCAAGAACATGGTGGAAAGTGAGGCTCGTAGGCTAGGCCTAGAGATCCAGGAGGTAGGCCGCATAGTAGAGGGTATACCTCAGGCAAGGCATGGGAGTAGAAGACTTGAGCCCATTGGTTGGGACAACTTCAAGAGTAGCCACAGCTAGAATGGGCTCAAGCCAGGGTAGACTACGTTCAGTTGTACTATACTGGGAAAACCCAAAGTACTCGCACTACGAAAACAACGTGTAGAAGTCTCCCAATGTTATTACTCTGCCAGGTATAGCTTCTGAGGGTGGTCTAAGCTTTGTGTAGGATGATTGGAGTAGTTTGGTCTAGTAGTGAAGGATCTATGATTGTTGCTTCTCTCTCAAGACTAGTGTATGAGGCAGCACGCAATGATCCTCTCTTGGAGAGTATAGCTGGTGATCCACGTCACTGCCATGGGTATGGGTTCTTCCTCGTTTATGGTAGCGGGAGAGGCTATAGGATGGTGTATGAGAGGTATGATGCTGCTGACGAGCTTGGTGTTGGAGAGGATTCTTGTAGAGAGAATCTTAAGGCGTTAGAGGAGGCTTCTGAGAGAGTTGCAAGGCTTGTTGAGGGCTCTGAGCGTGGCCTCTTACTCTTTCATGCACGGCGGGCGGGTCGTAGTGAGCCACGGGGCTCAATGCATGCCCACCCATTCATCCACACTATTACGTCGAGGGAGGGGCCTAGAGTCATAGCTTTAATCCATAACGGTGGAGTGCACAAGGATACTCTGGCTTCGATCCTGGACGTGGATCCTGCAGAGTACACGGATAGCCACCTACTAGCAGTGTGGCTTGCGCGCCAGCTCTCAGATGGTAAGACGCCTAGCGAGGTGTTTTCTGAGGCGAGAAAGTTTACTCGCTCAGCCCTTGACGTTGTGGTTGCGGACGTAGCGCATTTGGGTGGCAAGCTGAGAGCTAGAGGGTACGCGTACAGCCACTTGCCAGGAGACATTGACGAGAAACGGGTAGAGTATTATAAGCCAGTATTCTACTCAACGCCAAGTAGCAACGGCTACATCTCATCAACAGTACTAATGCTAGCCAGAGAAAGGGGCATAAGGCTAGGCAGTATACGGCATGACCAAGACAGGGTTTTCATGCTAGAACTGGCCTAAAGCCAACCTCTTACCCTCTCTTTACGGAGAACTGTAAGAGTACAAGCTGAATAAAGCCCCCTTTTCTGTCCTCGTATGGTGCACTTATTTTTTAAGTAGGCCCAGTGGGAGAGTTGGGGGACAATAAACGAAAACGCCTCGGGGAACCCTGCTCTGATTAGGGTGGAGCCTACTCCACGAGGTATTATTGTCATTATTGATAATGTAGATACTACTGGGAACGGATAGCCTAGACTCAGTAGTACCCGTTACAACAGGTTGTTGTCTGGGAAACCAACCTGGCAATAGCGCTGTGATTCACTTCCAGCGCCTCAACTCGCTAGGCTCACAGCTGTGGTACTTACAGTAAACACGGTGTTTCTCATAGTGCCAATCGTGTATCGCTGTAAGCGCTGTGGATTCATACTACACGTATTCGTTAAGGTTGGCCAGAACAGCTACGGCATACCCACCCCATCTGAGCTTGCAAGCCAGTATGGTGACCAGTGCCCCTACTGTGGTAGAAGACTTGAAAGGCCAATGCTGAGCGACATAATAATCAAGCCTAATGGGTTCAAAGAGCTTCTTGCAACACTTGAAGAGGCAAAGCGTAGCATGCACATAAGCTTCCGCGGTATCGAACGTTATATTGAGGAACTACGCCGTCATACATTCGTCCCCACATCGACGAGCCAGGCTAGTGAAGACCTACTTGACCTATCAAAGGATGTAACGAAGGGGGTAGGCTTAGAGGCTAGCGAAGAAGCCTAGATGCTGACAAGCCTTGAACAACGCCCTTCACTAGCATTTTTACGTGCCTTAGTCTCCTCCCTCTAGGAGCCTCCTATAAATCCTCCTCATTCTTTCATGATAGTAGTTCATCATATTAGACTCCATCGCTACTGTCCTACCAAGCGCTACTATGCCAGTCTCGGGCCCTATGCTGAGGCCTACTTGTGGTGTGCAATTAGTTATCCTTGGCTCATACTCTTCCTCTGGCCCTAAGCCATAAAGAGACAACAAGATATTCGCTGCTGCCACCCTAGCAGAGCGTATAGCCTCACGAGCCATTTTCAACGCCATACAGCCAGGCCTAGCCTCAAGCCTAGCAGCATCACCTACAGCATAGACTCTCCCGCCAAGCCCCTCTACGCGAAGAGCCTTGTCGACCCGCAGAAAACCCTTAGCATCACGTGAGGCCTTAGGCACACTCATACGCGGCCCATGGAGCCCTGCAACCCACACAACAACATCAGCCCCCACCCTCTCTCTATTGTCGAGCACCACGCCACGCTCATCAACACTCTTAACTCTCCTACCCAAGAGTAGTCTTACACCTATACGCTCCAGCACCTTCCTGGCCTTGATTGAGGCAAGCTTGTTGCCCAGAAGCTCAAGAGGCCACTCCATCATATCGATGAGCACAACACTAAAACCTAGCCCCTGGCTCTCCCTGAGCCATGAAAGCTCGCCAGCAAGCTCAACACCCACAAAGCCAGCACCAACAATAACAATAGACTCAACACCACCAAGAACAGTCTCTCTAAGCTTTAGGGCTTCTTCAGGAGAATAAGGCACAACACTATGCCTCTCGGCGCCTGAGACATTGTAGTAAGCTGGAGAAGCACCAGCAGCAACTACGGCATAGTCATAGTCTAGCCTCTCACCACCCCTCAGAGCCACGTGGCTAGGGTCAATTCCCACAACAACATCGTCGATAACACTGAACCCGTGACGCCTAGCAAACCCCTCAACCGAGAACACTACATCACTTAAGCCATAACGGCCACTAACAATCATCGGGATAAAGGGAGTATACACAAACCTCCTACCAGGAGAGACAAGAAGACACTCATGCCTCTCGCACACACCCAGCTGGCCAAGCCTCCTAACAGCTTCAACACCACCAAACCCAGAGCCAACAACAACAATACGAGCCAAAGCAAGTAACACCCCATAAGACTAAACAGTAACCCCTGCTTAGAGGTAGCCACCTAGCTTTGCTTCAAGTCTACAGAAGGATGCCTCCAATAAATTAACCATCTAGCCTACAAGGAATAGCCAACAGTCAAGCCTCACTAGATTTTATGCGCAGAGAAAATAGTAGTAATTACCCTGTCCGAGTACGGAGGTAGACCCTAAACAGTATGTAGGCGTGAGGGCAGTGTTGTTTTTACCTTTTGATCTTCCCCCCGTAGTTTTTCCTGGGTGTCTAGTTGTGGGCTTGCTTGAGCTTCTTGAGTGGTGGTATCCTCCCCGTTACGGCCCTGAATGGGGTAGTGGCGGTATTTTTGGCTTAAAGTACTACCGTGGCACCCTCTACTACACACTAGCCTTTGAGGCTGAGGCACGCTTCCTACGTGAGGACGGCGTTAAAGTCTACGAGTTTGAGCAGGTTGGCCCTCTTCCCACTTCGGGTGGTGACACCTACAATGCTGTTGACGCTGTTGATGACGAGATATTCTTTGGCGGATGGGTACACGCTCCCGCACGGTATATGGGGAGAAGCCAGGGGCGCCGTGCAAGAATATCTTTTGTAAACAAGTACAGCCACGTCCACAAATACAACATTAATGACGATCGTGTTGAACTCTTATGGAGGGATAGTATCCACGACGAAGAGCTTTGGGCTGGAGAAGTATCAGAAATTGTCTACGACCCAGTGAATGACCGCCTCTTACTGGCACGCGGAGATGGCCACAAGAACCTCGGAGTCTACCAGCTAGAGAGGAGAGGAGGAGAAGCCAAGAGGCTTAGTTCTAGGCCAGCCTACAAAGGAGCAGTCTTCTACGACCATGTATGCTTTGATGTGACTGACAACTGGGTACAAGGCGTTAATGGCGTACAATGCGTTGACATGGTTGAGGACAAGGTGAGAATACTAGAGCTAGAAAACTCTCCCGACAGGAGTGTAGACGGGTTCCCTCCCTTCTACCCAATAGTGGGTGCAGCAGCACAAAGTCATGGCAGGTTCTTCCTCTTTGTAAGAGGCGGAGTATTCGTGGGCAACCCTCTAGACGAGAACGTGGAGAAGATAGGCTTTGTTAGGCTCTTCGATTTCGGCGAAAGCTTCTATGCCCCGAGAAGGACTATGGCCAAGAGTGTTGCCGGAGGCCTGCTAGTGGCGTTTAACGCTTATAGTGAGACTCTACTCTACCCCGAAAACCAGTTAGAGGAGAGGTTTGCTAGGGCATCAAACACTATTGTTGGGCCGAGCGTGCTGGTATACATAGCTCCCCCCATGGCCAGGATAGTAGCAGCTTTTGGTGCGCGAGTCACAGGATTCGAGGTAGTAGAAGGAAAATTGCTCATAGCAGCAAACAATATGGCGAATACCTCGCGGCACGATGCGCTACCCATAGACGCGGGATACCGTAGCTTCACACTACTAAGCATGGACTCTCTGGTTAACCCACCCCCACCAATAAGCTTCAGAGTCTACGGATGGCAGGTCAGGACGCTAGTATTTGGAGGAATACCATTGTGGGGGTATAGGGAGCCCCAGCTAGTAGTTAAAGCATCGAAAGACAATAGGCTCACAGTATACACGTACACACTAAGCCTACCCTTGCAGGACGCAGAACATGATACATACAGTATTCATCATGGTAGAAACGTGCTAGACCTTAGAGCGTACCGAAACAGTATTGTAGCGTTTAGACTAGAAGAAGACGATGAAAAAGCCATTATAAGAATAGACTTAGCCTAGATAATTAGCTAAGGAGGAAAAACCCTTCTATTAAAGCTCACATCCTAGTTTGCTCTCTCCCGCTTTATTTTCCTGTTTTGCTGATGAGGTTTTTGAAGAGAGTATAGTGCTCTACTTCGTCGGCAAGAATCTCCTCAATTATCTCCTCTGTCACAGGATCCTTGTCTTTGACTGTATCGTATATTGAGCGGTAATACTTTATTGCACACTCTTCAGCTTCTAGACCAGCTCTAAGCCATCCATCGACATCATACGGGTCGCTTGGAAGGCGGGCCTGCTTACAGTGGCTCAGACTCCACAAGTCTCTAAAGTCTGGTATGTCTACATCGAAGTCCTGTAGGCGGTTTGCAAGCTTATGGAAATGGTCTTTTAGCTCGTCTTCTGCAATAGTCTTGAATACTTCTGAAAGCTCCTCCGAGAGAGGTCCCTTTAACGCGTATGCAGTAAGAATATACTGGTGGTATGCTAGAAACTCGTCGGCTAGTGCTCCAAGGAGGAGTTCTACAATCTTCTTAGGCTCTAGACCCCTAACTTCTGGCCGTGAAGGAATATTGTCCGGCATGTATTTGTATTTTGGTGGTTCAAACATAGACTTAACACCTCCCAGTCCAAGCTACTAGAAGTAATTTCTAACTAAAAAACATTTCGCTTAACACGGAGTATTTCTTCCTAGGAACAGAGCATACATAATAACGTGGCAATAGCCATGGCCTAAGCTTGATGTGCCTTCACTCTTGATCTCGATATAGAACTATGTGTAAGTAGATACTAGGCAAGTTAGCGGCTTTGCGCATAAACCAACGGAGGGCACTGTACAAGGCAGGAAGAAAGTGAGCATCTTAAACTATTGTGAGTAGCTAAATTTATATCGTGTAAAACACGGAGGCTTCATGAGGGAGGTGCCGTGCTCCTCCTTGCTGTCTTGTTCCTTGCGGGGTTTCTTGCTGGGCTACTAGCTGGGTATGTGAGGAAGAAGAGTATTCTCGTGGGGTTAGCGGCGGGGGCTGCGATCGGGGCTGGGGTCGTGGTCTTGGCTACTACTCCCTTCATATTAGTCCTCGCTATCGGTGTTCTCCTCATAGTCGCAGGAGTGTTGCTGGTCAAGTAGCTCCATCCTTTGTGGGCGACTATTTTTATCCCACTAGCATACTATCTTGGTAACCGTGATAGACTTGGAGAACTT
>JALTZF010000013.1 GCA_027046265.1 Pyrodictiaceae archaeon | reverse complement strand
GCACTATACATATAACATATACTATATAGTTGTGTATCGCACCCGCTGATTGCAAATTGCAAAACAGGTTTGGGTGTGGGTTACGTTCGGCATGCCGTCAGCGTTCAGACCATTAACTTTCCGCAGGTCTACCATCAAGTCTCCGCATCTCCTCCGCCGACGCTAGCTCCGGTCGCCCCGGTGTTAGCGGGTTAGAGTAGCTTGTTCTCCCTCAGCCACTGCACGTAGATGCCGAACAGTTTGTCGGCCCACTTGCGTGTGTTGAGGTAGTGTGCACCTGTCACGGTCAAGCCTCTGCTCATTATCAGTGCCACTGCGTCGAGCGCGATGTTGTTCTGCTGGGCGAGCTCCACTAATATCTGGTTTGCGAACTTGCGGTAGAGCCCGGCCTTCACGCCCAGGCTGTTCAGCTTGTCCTTGAGCTGACGGTACGATAGTGCAGGTATCCTCAGCCTCCCTGCCGCCGGGAAGTAGATGTAGTCGGTGCGCTTGCTGCCCTCCGTTATGCCTAGGTAGTACCTGCACCAGCCCCCGCCGCAGTGTAGTCTCGGCTCGTAACGCCCGGTGGGGTGCTGCACCACCTCCTTGGGGTTCCAGGTAGCCGCCATCCTAAGGACGTGCTTCAGCCTCGCCCCGCCAAGCAACAATACGTGTAGTGCTCCTAGGCCCTCCCGCTCCAGCATCTCCTTATATTTTAGTATCAGTGATACTGGCACCGCTTCCACTGTCCTATGCTTATCGCTGCTAGGCGTCTTGAGGAAAAGTAGGTAGCTCTGGTACTGCTCCCACCTCAGCCCGCCTATACTGAATAGATAATGTACGTACTGGCGCCAGGCCTTGACGTGCTTGCCCTTCGATGGGGGCCACTCGCCTCGCTCCACCACCCCGGCATAATACTCGGCAGTGTCCTCGCTCACCCTGCCACGGAGCCATGCCTTGAAGCCCTCCAGCAGCCTGTTATCCCGGGCTGGTGGGGGCGGTGACGGCATGCGTGTAGTTAACTCCCTTGAGTTTCCGCCCCCTTCGGTCCCGCTAGCCTGGTTAGGACGCCGCCCTCACACGGCGGAGGTCCGGGGTTCAAATCCCCGCGGGCCCACCATAGTAAAAAGACTTTTTTCCTCTTTTGTCTCTGCTTCTCAACTTAGTCAGCCACGCTAAGGCTATGAGACGCTGAAAACAGCTTGCAGATAGCTTTATTCCTAGCCCTAATGATGATATTAGGAACGGTGTATGTCGTGAGTGAAGTTAGAGTATTGGAGGAATTTATGTGTAAGGGTAAGGACTTGAATGTAGTCTTGGCTATTGGCGATATCACAATAATAAATTGTGACGCAATAGTTAATCCAGCCAATAGTCTTATGATTATGGGCGGAGGTGTAGCTGGTGCCATAAGGAGGACTGCAGGGAGAAACGTTGAAGAGGAAGCACGAAGAAAAGCACCTGTCCCCGTGGGTAGAGCCATTGTGACTAGTTCTGGTAAGCTTGCGCCCAAGATAAAGTACATAATACATGCACCAACTATGGAGAGACCTGCTATGAGAACTACTGAGGATAAAGTTAAGAAAGCTGTTAAAGCGGCATTACACAAGGCTGCACAGATGAATCTTGAATGCATAGCTTTTCCTGCCATGGGTGCCGGAGTTGGAGGCTTATCTGCTGAAGAAAGTATGAAGGCTATGTTAGAGGCCCTTGACGATGTACTCGCTGAAGACTTGGCGTTGCCTAAGAAAGTAGTCTTTGTAGCATATACAGAAGGCGACTTAAAGCAGTTCCGCAGAGCGCTTTCACGGACTAAGATGAGGAACTGTATTATTGAGAAGAGGGAGAGCTAAATAACATAGCAAAAATACACTATTTTGGCGATTCTTTGTTAATCCTTTTGACCGTCATTAACCGAGTATTATTCTTATTTCTCTTACTGTTGTTTTGACCACTTTGCGTACACCTCGTGCACCAGGTTTATATTCAGAACGTACCAAGCCTATTTCTTCAAGACGTCTAACCTGCGTAGAAGCATTAGCCTTGCTCTGGCCTATCATGTCTGCTATCTCTCCTATGTCAGCCTCCTTCTTTAAGAGTTCTATTAGTATTTTAATCCTTGTAGGGCTAGCCAGGGCACTACATACCCTGTAAATATACTCTTCTCCGGATACAATTAATACACCGTCTTTTTCGCGTATGCCAGGTCTTTTCTCCTCCTCGCTTACAGTTATAGTATTTGTTCTTTCTACAACCACTTCACTTCACCCGACAACAGTAACACACTATCTCTACCTTATTAATTCTACGCAGTAGCTTTAGTAGTGTGGTCTTATTTAAAACAGTAGAGAACAAGCAGTTGACTATACAAGCTATAGATTATGTGATAATATTGTTTGGACAAGAGACAAAAGGTTACAGATCTTCCCTTTTGCCAGTAACATAGTCTAGAACTGTTTTAGAATCTATATTCACACCATATCGTTTCTTAAAGAACTTAACTACGTACTCTATGTCTCTATTCAAGAGTTGTTGAGCCGCAGGATTCTCCTTTTCAACATATTGTGGCCAATCAATTATATATGGAAGTTCCTCGTCATCATCAGTTATCCTGACAAGTATGTTGTATTCACTCAAGTCACCATGGACAATGCCAACATCTAGATAGGCTTTCCGTAAAGTCTCGGCTATCCTTGCAAGCATAGAGACAGGGTCAAGAGGGCTCTTATAAGCATACAATTCCACACCTTCAATATATTCAGTCACGACTACATGCCTACTATAGCTGTAAGGCCTAGGAACAAGTGCATTCACTTTGTAAAGATCCTCAAGAACCCGGTACTCCCTCTGCCCGGCTATCTTAGCTAATGCATACCAGTCATAACCTGGCTTATCTACCGCATAAACCCTGACACGTAATACTCTCTGAAAACTAGTCCGGCCAACCCGGTGGAACTTAACTATGACCCTTTCACCGGATGGTGTTAGCCCCGAATATACATCACTTTCCTTTCCTACACCGAGCTTGTCGCCCAGGGCATGTAGTATCCCGCGCTCAACAAGACTGTGTAGAGCTAGCATATCAAGGCCGAGATATGTGAGTCTGTACCCTAAATAATCACTTAGACGACGCTTTACTAGCTTAAGCTTATTGAGTTTCTGCAAAATCATAGAGACATGAGTTGACGGCATACGGGCTTGACGCTCTATGACTTCTAATGGCACATACTCATACTTATACATGTTCCGCTCTATAATAGATAATATATGGAAGTCACGCCGCATAAGCTTCTTATATGTTAACGCAATAACTACCAAGCCTCTATCACACCTTACACTATTATCCAGCTATCAGGGATCTGTCTGCTTACTAGTACTAGTGAGCCAGTATACTTTAGAGGTACAGGAACTCATGCCTTATTAATCCTGTCTAACAATTTAACGAACTAACTCATAACTAATAATTGAAGAGCTTTAGAGCGTTTTTAACAATTAATCACCAAAAATACTTCAGACAAAAAAGCTTATAATTACACATATGTTGTTCTTCTATAACGAGTAGTATGCCCACAACAGTCCCACTCAGAAATATCATTGATACTTACATTAAGCTACTACTTGATATGGCATAGAAGCGCTTGGGTGTATGCAACGATGACAATTGATAATATAAAAGAGTTGGTAGGCGATCTTGAGTGTCTTCATGATCTATACATTGTAGGCCGTGAAGCTCCAAAGAGGAGTAACATATTTGACTCTTATATAATTGAGTGGGCTTCATTTAAACGACGGCTAGCTGAGGCTGTTGCTAAGTGTTTAATGGAGATTGCTCCCAAGATAAAGAGCGTATATTATGTAGAACTTTCAGAAGATTATGCGGGACGCGATATAGACTTACTAGTTGAACTGGATAAACATATTCAAGAGAACCCTGGTGAACTCAAAGAGACGCTAGAGGCTATATTATACAAGATTGTTGAGCTTATTGGTTTAGACACATACAAGCTTACTGATGCTGGCGCATCACTATTTGAAATACATACAAGTAAAGAAGGCGTCTATGGGTCAAAAACACTATATAAACGTGCAATTCACCTCATTGGTAATGAAAATTAAGTCTTGTACATTACTATATTATCGTTAGACTGAGCTTGTTTAACTACTACTGTGAGACATGCTATGCAAATACCTTAATCCCCCCACTCTTATTAGGGGTTACCTGGTGTTGAAACATCATAGTCCATGAAAGACTAGAAAGACTTTCAAAATGTTTAAAAACTAATATGGATGATATTGCTATAACTCTACAAGAACTTCTTGGAAATATGAGTGTACCAATAGGGCTTCAGCCGTGGGAGACTCTTGAATGGCAGCATTCAAAGCGTATACTTGCAAAGATAATAAGTAACTGTATATGTAGCACTCTTAATTGTAAAGTCTACATACTGGATGTTCATGGTGGTGCACCAAGTGAAGGGTTGGGAGGTAAGGATATAGACTTCATTATAGATTGTAAATATAATAATATAGCTAGTTTGCTTGAAAGGGTTGTCGAGAACATTGTCAGAGAACAGCTGCGAGAACTTATTGGCGAGGATCCATATAGGTATCTTGGTATACCGAACATCGTGGAGTTTCATAGTGTAAGCGAGTTCTTGTTTAAAAAATATGTTGAGTTAGGTCCTCCCTATGCTATTAAGCTCTGCGACGGACTATGAAGGCTAAGAATGCTATTGCAGCAATGATTAGTACAGCTACTACTATAGTGTCTGTGGTTATGCCTTTCTTCTCTGTGACCTCTATCGTTGACTGTGTGGCTAGCACAGGAGCTGAGTGTGTAGGAGGAGCCGTGGTAGATGCTGTGGTTTTCTCCTTAGTTGTTGTAGTTTCAGCTGTTGTAATCGTTGTAGTTGGTGGCTTTGTTGTTATCGTTACATGTGTAGTCTGAGTTGCAGTTGTGGTTGTAATCTGAGTCTCTGTTTGTGGCATTGATGTAGTGGTTGTTGGTGTTGTAGCTGTCTTTGTTGGCGATGGCTTAATATAAGTTATTTCTTTTGTAAATAAAGCTTCTTTGCCGGAGACGTCAATTACTCTTACTGTTAACTTTAGCTTATCAACTTCCTTGCCTAATTGTGGTATTGTTATGCGTAGCATGTTTCCAGATAGTGAGGGTATCAACTTTATCTCCTCGCCATTATAGCTCGCCACAGCCTCTATACCTGCGACACCCCATGCGTCATCGCTTACTTTGAAGTATAGTGTTACTTGACGTCCTATCTTGGGTTTGCTCGGTGTCATTCGAATAAGCTGGATTGTAGGTTTCGCTTTGTCTTCTGTAGTGTAGACTGTTAGCTGGTATTCCTTACCTACTTCTGGCGGGTTGGGGTTGTATCCATAGAGGACGCATCCTAGTGGTGTACAGCGTAGCTTTAATTCGTCTATGCCAGTCTTGTATACGTTTACGGTTTTACCATAGTATTCTGGAGGTATGTACAAAGCAAGCACGGTTTTGTCGAGTAAGTCTATTATCTTAGTCTTGTTAGTTATTTTAAAGTATACCGTTACAGCTGATGGGCCTTGGACATAGTTTGCCTCAACGTACTCTGTATTGAAGGATGATCCCCTAGTGTAGTATGGGCCTTCACCATATATCTTTACGTTACCGTCGCTAGATAATTCAATTACTCTAAAACCGTGATAGTCTTGGGGTCGTATAGACCCGCCTGTTGTAACAGTTACAATGTACTGTATAGTCTTGCCATCGGGTATGTGCACTTCAGCGTAAGAGTTTAGGTGTACATGGCCTGAGAATATTAGTACGCGCTTAGCTGGCGTATTGAACAGTCCTTCAAGGAACGTCTTTAGCGCTTCAGTGTTTTGTAGCCAGCTCGAATATATGTACATGTACTGGGAGTTTGGCTTCTTTGACGTGAGGAGACTGTATAGTTGGTCTACACTGTTTACTGTGAAATTGAATTGTATATCACCAAACATATGTGTAAAGTGTGGATGATGAAACATTATGATCTTCACGGGTTCCCGCGTGCTTTCTAGGACGTTTTTAGCCCATGCAGCCTGATCAGTATTTATGTAGCCTTCCCCGCCACTGTCTATGCCTATGAACCTGTAAAGCCCTAATACTCCTATGGTATAGTTCCATGGGCCACGGTAGTAAATGTAATTCTTCAGGCCACCTACGTGGTCATGATTTCCTGGAACTCCTACAAGCGGATGGTATAGTATGTAATCAATCATTAGGCTTTGCTCGTATTCAACTGGCGCAGCTGTATCAGCCAAGTCCCCAGTATCGACTATAATAGTAAACCCGGGTAGCCCCAAGGATAGAAGGTTTACTGCTAAATCGTACTTCCATGCTTCTTTTCCATTAGAGTTTATGACGCCAAAGTGTCTATCGGTAACATGTATGATGAATATTTTTTCAAGCATCTCCTTGGTAGCCACAACGACTGCATGTGGCTCGCCATATATGGCGCCATCATATTCTATGAATAGGTCGTAGATGAGAGTCTTAGCGTCTTCAGGTATTGTTACGCGGTAAGTTTTCTCGTCTACTCTCACGAATTCCAGGTCGTAAACATCGCCATACCCATCATCGATGAATACGCGTGTGAGGTTACCGGGCTTTGACAGTACTATGATAAAGGTTCCTCCGGGCTCTACAAAGGCTGGCGCTGCAAGGCGAGGCTGAAGTATTAGGCCCTTAGCCAATTTAGCCTCAACGTAAGGCTCTGGTATTGTTATCGTAATATTGTCTTCAGCATATGCAAACACTGATAGAGTGGTAGTTATGGCCAATAAGAGAAGAACAAAGACTGTAGAAATCATCGCTTTATAGCGATGGCGCGCCACACCTAATACACCATATATGGAGCGAGGCATGCAACACTAAATAAATTGTAGTTAATTAGGTTATGGGGCGAAAGTTTAGATGACTTATTAGGGGTAAGAAAAACTTGTGGACGTGGCTTAAGCCTTTACTACACTCATTAAATATTACTTCTTACGTGTTATTGCTAGCCCTGCCGCGATGAGTGCTATGAGTGCTAGTACTATTCCTCCAATAGCATAGGTCTTTGCGGAACTTATATCAGCCTCTAACTGATCTACAACCTTAACTTTTCCTTCTAGCGTACTGATCTTCTGTGAAAGATCCTTGAGGCTGTTCTCGACACTGCTTACTTTTCCGCTTAGTTGTTCTACATCACTTTTTATCGCTTTTGCTTCTTCAGCAGCTGCTAGTGCTTGGTCAGCTTTACTCATGGCCTCTTCTGCCTTACTTGCTGCTTGTTCTGCCCTGCTTATCGCTGGCTCGGCGGCTTTCTTTGCTGCCTCTGCTGCTGCTTTTACAGCAGCCTCAGATGCTGCTGCCACCATGTTCTTGAGGGCTTTAAGCTCACCATACATGTTTACTGCCCATAGTACTAGGTTCCGGAAGAACCATGGACCATCAAGGGGTACGTTGTAATACTGGTATGTTATGAGGCTTTGGTATCCATAGTATGGCGACTCGCCACTGACTATGAAAACTATTCTGCCTGCATCTGTTTCAAGTACTTGAGCAGCCATCAAGACAAATGATCCCGTCTCGCCGACGCTGTGTGCATAGCCAAGCTCTCCAGGCTCGCCAGGGTTGCGTGGCTGGTGTTCGACTACTCTTCCATTCTCTGTTGTTACAAGTATTGGGATTATGTTCTCTGGTGTACCTGGATCAGTTACCTTGTGCCAATCGCCGTTCTCGTCAACCCACGCTACAGCGCCAGGACCGTGCATGAGAACTTTCTCGGCTCCAATAGCTAATACGTCTGCATCGTAGCGTGCAGGAGGCTTTACAAGCGCTACTACACGATAAGGCTTGGCTGCATTGCTCTTGGTGTCCTCAATGCTTACATAGTCGCTTCGCAACTTTACATCTATACCATTCATCTGTAGATAATCCAGTAAGTCGTTACAAACATGTTGAGCTGTCTCTAGGTTACCGCCTTGTGCAGGGTAATCGCTATCCGTTGCACACCATAACGCTTTGTGACCCTTGCTATTAAGCCAATTCAATATGGCTTCCTTCTCGGCATCAGACAAATACTCCATGGGTTGACCTATGATTATCATGTCAACTGACGGCAAATCAGCAATCTTTGTAAGATCGCCAACAATTATCTGATAAGCATTGTTCTTTATACAGTCGTCTAAGGCTTCAAGGGCAGCTTCATCCTTCACTATGACTACCCAGTAGACTTCTGGAACAACCTTCATCATAGCACAAACGCCATTCGACCTCTCACCATGAGCTAAATCTATAACGACTACTGGCAACTCTAGCCTAGCAGCACTAGCCAGTATAGGATAACTCATTGAGATTACAAAGAAAGCCAATACTAGACCTATGAGTATAGGCCTGTACATGGATTACACCTCTAGGCAACTATTGGTAAACTGTTTACTGAGCTGGGTTACCCTCCAGTCACACTAGCATTGTGCGCGGGGATATTTAACGAGAACTAAGCATTCAGTGCTTTTGTAAACACATTACCAGGTAACCCTTGTCCAGTACAAGGTATTACATTTAGGTGGGGAGTCTTCTTAACTATCTACAATAACCACTACTTAATGTTATCCTAGCTATAAGCTTTAGTTAAAATCAATTCCACAGTGCAAGAGTATATATTCCGCAATCCCACCAAGTTTTATGTCTGCTATTGTACAGAGAATACTTAAGTTTGCTTTAGGTGGAATGACATACTTACTTGGGGGGAATAGCATGGTACAGCAGCGAACGATTATTGTTGCATTAGCAATAGTAATCCTACTGATTGGTGTTAGCGTACTAGTTCTTTCAACAAGAAAAGGGCCTTCAACTATGACTACCACACCATCAATAACTCAGACAACTAAGCCCACAACACCAACTACAACGACGCCCACACAGATTAGTCCCACGACAACTACAACCACGCAAACACAAACGAAGACAGAAACTAAGACAACTACACCATCCCCTACACCTACACCTACACAAACAAAGACACCAGCATGCGCTAAGCCTGTTAAACTAATAGTCCTAACACGCCACCCTGGAGACATACTTGACAAAGCAAAAGAGGCATTCTTAAAGTCCGATGTTGCAAAGAAGTACTGTATAGAAGATATAGTGTATGTTGCTCTTCCACCAGGCTTCTGGGTGCAGAGGATCAAGTCTAGCAGCGTAGATGTTGGATGGGGTGGTGGGCCAACACTCTTTGACAACCTTTACTATGCAGGAGTACTAAGGCCTCTTCAGACCCAATACGCGCTTGAGGCAGCAAAACAGGTTCCCGACGTCTTCGCGGGCATGCCGCTCAAACGTATAGGCCAAAACGGTGAAATCTACTGGGTATCAGCTGCAATAGCAAGTTTTGGTTTCACAATAAATAAGGACGTGGCTGAACAGCTTGGGTTTGACATATCTAAACTCAAGACATGGCGTGACCTAGCCAGTGATGACCTTGGGCTAATACTAGTCAATTATGGTGTACCACCACTACGAATAGCTAACCCGTTAATGAGCACTAGTAATACTAGAATGTACGAAATTATACTTCAGGCATATGGCTGGGAGGAAGGATGGCGAATTCTAACCCTCATGGCCGCTAACGCACAAGTACTAGAGGGTAGTGCAGACGTTAGAGACGCAGTGATCAACGGTGAGGCCCTTGTAGGGATAACCATAGACTTCTACGGCTATACAGCCGAGAGACTCAACCCAGCATGTATGTACGTGCTACCAGAAGGCGAATCCATTGTAAACGGTGATCCCATAGCAATAACAGCATCCACAAAGAATCTTGAGGCAGCAGAAGCTTTTCTCGCATGGGTATTAACTGAAGGACAAGCTGTGTGGCTACATCCAGACATAAATAGGCTACCAGCCAACCCCAGGATCTTCGATATGCCTGTAAAGAGACTTGCAGAGATAGCTGGCGTTGATGTTGACACTATGAAGGCACAAGTAGAGCTACTGAAAAAGAAGTATGAACAGATAAAGACGGCAAAGACCATACACTTTAACGACACACTAGCGCTTCTAACAGAGACCGTAATGCAATATTACTTTGTAGCGACATTAGTAGAGCTCCACGACCTACTTCAAGAAGCTTGGACAAAACTATTAACAGCATATTACATAGATAAAACAATAGACAAAACTACATTTGAACAACTTAAATCAAAACTAACAGAAGTAGTAACATACAAGGATCCAGTAACTGGTCAGGAAGTAAAGTTTACCTTGAAGGACGCTCTACGCGTAAATAAAGTAATAAAGGAGGCCCTAAGTAAAGGTGACACTACTCTCATAGATAAATATAAGAATGCATGGCGTGCCGCGGCCAGAGCTAAATACGAGGAGGTCCTTAAGGCTCTTGGGGGCTAAACAAGCTTGAGCCTTGAGAGGCTCAGAAAAGCGGTTTTTCATCCTACTAAGTCTGACCTAGAAATAATGATTTTTCTATATTTACCACTAGTACTCATATTGCTAGGATTTGTATTCCCCCTTCTCTCAACAATACTCAGTGCACGCGGATGGGGAATTTTTAGTGATAAGTACTATCTTGATTTAAGCTGGGACGCTTTCGACAATATTGTAGAATATAAGACATTAAAAAATAAAATTATAATAACAGTAAGGGGATTCGATTTAGGCGTTATAGGCAATAGTATTATGAATGCAATACTTGTAACATTAACAGCCACACTACTTGGCACGAGTGTAGCGGTACTTGTTGGATTCTATCGCTTTCGCGGAAGAAGAGTATTCGCGGCACTCGCCTATGTGCCTCTCCTCATGGCGCCATTTGTCAATGCATACATAATTCAACGCTTTGTTAACCCCACACTCGGCTATAACACTCTATCTTACATAATAAGTAAATTCTTTACTGAACCACTACTAGGCAAAACAGTAATAATTAGTTTTAAAAATCAAGCAGGTGTATTTCTTGCCCAGGTACTCATGTTCTACCCTATAGTCTACATTAATACACTAGCTGCTTTAGCTGCTGTTGATGCCACGCTAATAGAGCAAGCTCTTAATTTAGGCGCAAGAGGTTTTAGGTTACTAAGAAAAATAGTCTTACCCTTAATAGTTCCGGGCATACTGGCTGGCTCTACCTTAGTTTTCATACTTAGTCTTGAGGATGTTGGTGGACCAATCATATTCAAATACCATAAGTTTATATCGTATGAAGTCTACCAGTCAGTAGCTTATCAAGCAACACAAGAAATAGCTAAAGTAGCATCACTAAGCCTTATAATGTTAGTAGCCGCTCTGACCCCATTAGTTATTGCCAGGCGGTATCTTAGTCTCCGATACTATGCACGTCTTGCTCGTGGTGCCCCTAGGCCATTCTATGGGTTAAGGCTGGACAAGAAGGGCTATGTGTTAGCCTATCTTGTAATCCTACCAGTAATAATGGCAGCTGCTATACCACAGTTTGGGATAATAGTACTAGCTTTTAGTGAAAGATGGGTAGGTGCATTACCAGACCTTTTACCCGCAAGTAAACTGTTCACAAATTTTGAAGCATTGCTGTCTATTGAGGGTATACGCAGAAGCATAATTAACAGCCTGTATTATCTTGGCCAAGCAATAGTTTTTATCGCTGTACTAGGTTTTATGGCAGGCTATGCTACAGCGAGAGCACGCTTACCAGGTGCAACGCTATTAGATACACTAACTTCTATGCCGTTAGCAATACCTGGTCTTGTGGTTGCATTTAGCTACTTTGTATTCTTTTCCAATCATGACTTTGGTGGTTTCTTTGACCCACAAAACGTTCCGTATGGTGTAGTCCATTTACTAGTACTAGCATATGTTATGAGAAGAATACCCTTCACTGTAAGATCTGTATTCACATCAGTAATACAGACCCCCGAAGAGCTAGAAGAGGCTGCTAGAAGCTTAGGCTCTAGGAGATTAAAAGTACTAGCCAGAATTGTGCTACCGTTGACTTGGCGTGGACTTATAGCAGGTATGCTATTAAGCTCTATATATGTCTTAGCAGAGGTAAGTGTTAGTGTTACTATAGGCGCATTGGGAGGAGACATCTATTCTAGTGAACACTTGGGCCCAATAACTTTTGCTCTTCTCCAGTTAACAACAATGACAACGCTTGTGGGGGGAACCCAACCACAGGCCAAGGCAGCTGCTCTAGCAGTTTTATTAATGGTCCTTGAGACTTCTGTGATAGCAATATCATCCAGGCTTGCAAGAAGGGGACAAGCACTGATAACTGTATGAGGGGCATTAGTTTTTAACTTATAAAACCATTAGGCTGCCTATGTACATATATGGGTTTGTGCAATAGGTGGTAGGAGAGATGACTACTGCAATAGAGGTAGAGAACGTTGTAAAGAAGTTTGGTCGGACAATAGCACTTAGAGGAGTCAGTCTTGAAATAAGAGAAGGAGAACTCTTTGCCATACTAGGCCCTAGCGGCTGTGGCAAAACAACACTATTAAGGATTATTGCTGGATTCGAGGTTCCCGACTCCGGGAGGGTCTACCTTAAAGGCAGAGAAGTAACCAATATTCCCCCGGACAAACGCGGCACTGTTATGGTTTTCCAAAACTGGGCATTATGGCCTCACATGACTGTTTATGAAAATGTAGCCTTTGGGCTTAAACTTAGAAAACTTCCAGAAGCCGAAATAAGAAGAAGGGTCTTACATACATTAGAGATGTTGGGGCTTAAGGGGCTAGAGGATCGTTTTCCTTCACAACTTAGTGGAGGGCAACAACAACGTGTGGCACTCGCTAGGGCTCTAGTTGTAGAGCCAGAAGTCCTACTCCTCGATGAGCCATTAAGCAATCTTGACGCAAAGCTCAGGCTTAGACTTAGAGGGGAACTCAAGCAGCTTCAAAAAAAGCTTGGTATAACCATGGTCTACGTTACTCACGACCAGGAAGAAGCTATGAGTTTAGCAGATAGGATAGCTTTGATGCGAAACGGTTTAATAGAGCAAGTAGGCTCGCCTTCAACGCTTTACAAGAAGCCTAAGACGTTGTTTACAGCGGCTTTCCTTGGACGCACCTCACTACTGCTCGGTAAGGTTGTAGATGTAGGAGATGGCAAAGTCCTCGTACGTGTTGGTGATATAGATATTGTAGCGCAAAACCATGGGCTACAAAGAGGTGAAGAAGCTGCTGTGGTTGTGAAAGCCGAGGGCGCACGCCTTGAGCAACACAAGGGGCATGAAACTATAAAAATCCGCGGTACAGTGACAGTGTCAATGTATATAGGTGCTTTCGTAGAGGTTAGAGTACGCATACCTGGATCAAAGTACGAGATAATGCTCGACCTGCCTCCTGACACGCCAACACCTGGGCCGGGCCGAGAGGCAGAGTTCTACATACCGCTTGATAATATACATGCATACCCTGTAGAGGAAGAAGTCATAAAGGAAATAGCTGAGCAAGCCTAGAAAACAAGAGAAGAATACTGCCAACAGTGTTTGTCTTGGACTATATAATATTTCTAAATATAAATATAAAAGAGAATAACATGCTAGGAGCATATTTAGCGTATTTCAACTGACACTCTTGAGCTTCTCGAGGAGTTCTTTCTTAATAGGTTCTAGCGAAGCTATTCTCTCCCTGAGTATTCTGTCTGCTTCTTCCTCAATTTCTCTAATAAACTTCTCGTATAACGAATAGAGTTTTGACCTGGCATCCTTAAGTACTGCCTCCTTATCGAACACAACAGAAGACGACATAGTTGTTGTCACCACTTGGCTTTTACACCGCAGGCCTAGTTAATAAATAGTATTGTTGCACGTGTTCCTATGCTCAAGGACATGCTGCAAGGATAAGGGGCGGCCGGGAGTGACCCGCCCCCTGCTCATCCAGCCCCGACGACACGGGGTAGGTTGCAGGGGACCGGGGCTCCACGCATAGTTTTTAGGTATCTAGGCTGTTATTAGCCCTTTTGCGTCTACAAGCCAAACAGCTCAGCCACCCTAGATATTATGGTAATGTATTCAGCTATATTTGAGAGCGTCTTGTTCACAGGTATACGTAATTGTTCACGTATACTCTTTTTAAGAAATCTATAGTCTCCTAAAACGATGATCACCTTATCATTAGGGCTTCTCTGAGCCCTACCTATGGATTGACGCGTCCTTATTACTGCAAAAATGTCATAGAGATTATTCTTGGCATCATGGATTCCAAGACGGGACGAGAGAGCCTTGAGTTGATCCTCTAAGTAGTCATCGGGCTGTGGATAAGGCAGACCAGCAATAAAGACCAGACCTATGAGGCTTGAGTAGTCTTCGCCAAGGAATTCAACGCCTTCAGTGAGTTTTCCTCCAGCCACCGCGTTAATTATGGTTTTTCTTTTCTTTACATAATCTACAACATTATCAAGTACAGTATCTCTATCTTCTACAAGCAGGTTAAGAGGCTCATATCTAGCTAGATTCCTTAGGCCCCTCACTATATTATCCATAAACTCATAACTCGGATATACCACCAGCATACTCTTCCTAAGAAGCCTATATGCTTCAACAATGTATCGGGCATAAAGTGTGTACATTTCGTTACTGCGAAATAAATACTTTGAAGTAAGCTCTAGGGTCACAATAGTGTACCGCGTAGCAAAAGAGAGGGCCTCCATATGTCTACCTTCGACATCATACACAATAATGCTCTTACCTTTAATACAGAGAATATCACGTATATAGTTTCCTGGCAACATTGTGCCGCTTGAAAGAACAACACTTTTTGCACGACTCAAAGGCTCGCTTGTCACTATGCACGGCTCAAGAGGTGTTATAATAAGCATTTTCGAACCTCTATTATCAACTGAAATATAGGCTCCTACACCATCCTGGAATAAAAGTGATGCAAAACGCTCTACTTTCGAGATACCAAGCCTTACTATAATTTTCTTGCTATTGCCCTCTAATAATTCACGAAGTCTTGCAACACGAATCTCGAATGCAACATCACTCCATAAGCCTGGCTCCTCCATTATCTCTCGTAGTCTTTCTAGATCAACACGTTGCATTCCACGACTCTTTAAAACAAAATTGCTCATTATCTTGTACAGCTCCTCCAATCTGCCCTGCACATCAACAGGTAATTTATATCTCCTGATCTCCTCCAAAGCATATCTAATGTCTTCTTGCGATAGACGAGTCTCTAATATAGATTGTATGTTAAGGAGGCTGTGAGCCTCATCAATAACTATGTGGAAATCCTCATACGATAAAGGCTCAAAGGTACTAGTGAATATGTCTTTGTTAAAAAGGTACGGGTATGTTGCAACTATGAAAACTGATCTCCCTATTAGCATTTTCAAGGCGGAAAAGGGACATAAACCCAAGCCTTCTAGAAGCTTTATGGCTTGAAAAGGCGACGAAGATTTAACAATTACCTCCTCTATGTCGTCTACATCAATGTCAGCTATTCCATTATAGTACTTGCATTCACCTTGTAATCTTAAGATCTTACATGTACTCCAGAAGTCTTCTATGTTGACATTCTCAGCCTTAAGTAACGGGCACATCCTACGTGCGCTAAATAAGAAAACAGCCTTACCTACCTTAAACCGTTGGAGTTCACGTAGCACAGGGATAATCTCGTTGCGAGTACGCACTAAGTAAAGTACCTTGTCTGCTCCTGCCTTAAGTAGACCATATATTATTACTGCGGTCTTCCCAAATCCTGTAGGCGCATTTAATATAAATATACTGCCATCCTTTACAGCCTCAGCTAAAGATTCAGCAGCTTCACGCTGGCCAGGACGCCATCTATCATAGGGGAAGAGTAGCGTGTCATTATCCACTATGGCCGCCCTCACCTACAACCCTAACATACTTGCCAGCCCAGATTTTATGGCACAATATGACAACGACTGGAACAGCGGGCTACTATCTTGTCTGTCTCCTCCACATACCTAGTCCTTCAAACATGATGTTTTCAGCCTTCTTTATTATAGTTCCCTTATACAGGAAATCTATTTGTCTTAGGGCAAGGTAGTAGTCGAAGTCGTTTAATGCGCTAATGCTGTCCATTGCAGTATAAACCTTATACCATCTCAACGCTGCACTTGCAATAGTGTGAAGTACACATATGTTTGCAACAGTGCCAACAACTATTACATGCCTAATATTATTAGAGCGTAATAGATCATCTAGTGGTGTACCATAAAAGCCATCGTACCTTGTCTTCTCGACAACGATCTCACCAGGCAAAGGGGCTAGTTCATCTATTATCTGCCATCCCCAAGACCCTTTTACTACATGCTTGCCCCAGATACTAAATTCTGGGTCATTAGGATAATGTGTGTCTTGTGTGAAGATAGTCATGACTTGATGCTTTCTCGCTTTCTCCAAGAGGTCACGGATAGGCTTAATGGTCTTTACAGCTGAAGGGACGAAGAGTTTACCCTTAGGATTGACAAAGTCGTTCTGCATATCAACAATGACTACAGCTGATTCCTTAGCGGGAAGAACAATACGCTCAACAACATTTATGTGAGGGACCTTGACCATGGGGCTACTAGGTGAAGACAAGGCCCACACCCCACGGATACTCTTTACTATAACCACACACTAATAGTTAGCACTAGAGCCATGACAATGTATGGTCTAAGAGGGCAAGAAACGCATAGCAAGACAAATCACATAGCCTTATTGATGCAATATGCAAACCTATAAGCTGAATCAAAGGCTTAAAAAGAGTGGTGCAATCTTAGCACTGGGGGCGGCAAGAGAGTGGGGTGAAGTATATGGGCGGCAAACACGGCAAGTATGCATACATTTTGAGAAACGATGGATGGTATGTTAAAACACGCATACTGAAGAGCAGGGAAGACTCCGACCCACAAAAATACATAGTTGTTGGGCCCAAGACGAAAAATCCTCCTCCAACATATCCCATAATACGTGAAGACGAACTTCCCGATGATGTTAAGCATAGAATTTACGAGATCTAGCACAATTAACTTCTTGTGTTTTATTGGCATAAAACAATTATCCAAGGATGAGACTGCACGAACAATAAACACATACTACCACTTTACTTTCTCTTAAAACCTAAGGTTCATGAAAAATCTTTGCGCATAGTATACCCGTGTTCAAGCTTATACAGTATTTTGGATACGTTTTTGTCTAGGGAGAACACTATACGAATTACTGTATGATAGTAAATGAGTGAGCTGTGGGGACTATAATTTGACCTATAGCATCTTAGCCTACGACGTAATGCTCGGCCAAGCCGGTATAGCTGTCGCATCTGGAAGCCTAGCAGTAGGCGCGAGAGTGCCATGGGCAAAACATGGGTTAGGGGTAGTAGTCACACAAGCATATACCAACCCTGCGCTCGGAGCACTTGTGCTCGAATACCTATCAAAAAACTATACGGCCGATGAAGCGCTAAGTAAAGCATTAGAGCACGATCCAAGCCCGGCACATCGGCAAGTAGCTGTTATAGATTATAGAGGAGATATCGCTGTCCATGATGGCGACTGGACACCTACTTGGCATGGCTACATAATTTATTCCCGCGAGCCTGTTCTTTGTATAGCAAATCTTGTTAAAGGGCCAGAGATATGTCAGAGAGCACTTGAAGCATACTCTTCGAGTAGAGGAGGTCTAGCAGAAAAGCTCTTAGCAGCGTTAGAGGCTGGCCATAGGGCTGGCGGTGATAGACGAGGGGACAAGTCAGCTGCACTTCTCGTCGTGGGTTTGACAGAATATTCACCACATTATGACCGCATAGTTGACTTACGCGTTGATTTTCACCCAACTAATCCCGTAGCAGAACTCAAGAGAATATATTCAATGCAACTTGAAGGATTACCGTAAAGACAGTGGAGGCAAGAGTTTTACACCCTAAACTAGAAAGCACATGCAAAACATTGGTGTAAAGAAGGTGACTGAACCCACCATAGAGGAACTAGAAGAATATACACAAAGACTCATAAAGCTTAACTATCCAGGCAAGTACGTGTTCACGTGCACGCGATGTGGAAGATGCTGCAGTGGAGGACCGAATGTCGCGCTTACAGTATTTGATGTTGTGAGAATGGCTCGTTTCCTGCGTATGGAATGGAAAGAATTCTTAAAGAACTATGTGAAAGTTATTATAGCAGATGTAATACCACATATGCTGCTTAGAGGAAACGAAAAAGGTCACTGCCTTTTTCTTGCATGGAAACACGACGGTAAAAGTTTATGTGTCATCTACCCTGCTAGGCCTATGCGTTGCCGTGTCTATCCGATTCTAGTAGAAAGTCTTAGACCACAGAAACTATACATAGATCCAAGGAGTCCAGGTGTTGGCCAAGGAAAAGAGCGAGACATACCCCAAAAACTCATAGAAGCATATGTAAAGGAGAGAATACGACATTATACAATTATCCACTACTACGTTGTTAAGAGGGGCTACGAGCCACTGCAAGCACTCTATAAAGCAATCGAAGATGCCTGGAATGAGGCCGCGCAAGGAGCAGAGTGGGCTAATCTAGACTATATAGCGTCGCTAGGGAGCACCTAAACTGTTAATTATCACAAAATGCATAGCCAACATGCTTAAACATCCTAGCCCATGTGTACTAAGAAACTAAGGGTAGGTAACTGAGCGTTAAGGGTGCACAGTATCATGATAAAAGAAGAAGACTATAAACCTGGGGAGAGGGTAAAAGCGTATATCAACAATGTAGCTCTAGCTTTAGAAAAGATCAAGAGTAAATTGACTAAAATCAAGGAGACTCACATAAATAACCAAAAGATACTAGGCATTATTGACCTTGCAAAGAGATACCTTGACGACGCCACTTACTATATTGAGCAGAAAAAAGATACCTTCACAGCACTTGCATGCATAGCATATGCTGAAGGACTCTTAGACGCACTACGCTGGCTAGGAGTACTCGACTTTGAATGGGAGCCTCTGACCAAGCTCCTAGAAAGACCTAAAGTACTTGTTGCGGGCACCTTCGACATAATACACCCTGGCCACATAGCGTTACTACGCCAGGCCTGGAACAAGGGCAGAGTATACGTGGTAGTAGCACGAGACAAAACCGTGAAGGCATTCAAGAAGCGCCCACCCATAGTCCCCGAGGAACAGAGAGCCGAGACCCTTAGCTCAATACGGTACGTACATAAAGTAGTACTAGGCAGTAAGCACGACATAATGGAGCCCATACGCAAAATAAGGCCAGACATAATACTCCTAGGGCCAGATCAATGGGTTAGTGAGAGCTGGCTAGAAGAACAACTACAAAGAAATGGCCTAACAAATACCAGAGTAGAGAGACTCAAAGAAAAATATGAATGTCCCCTTTGCAGTAGCACAAGTATAGCATGCAGAGCAGCCAAGATATTAAAAGAAGGGGATAACTGCAAGAACAACCATGCCAAAGCTGTAGAAGATAAGAGTAAAATATACCCCCACTAGTAGTGATTACCCCTTACTAAACGGGGCCTAGTGCCGCCGTAGCTCAGCGGGCAGAGCGCCGGCCTTGTAAGCCGGTGGTCGCGGGTTCAAATCCCGCCGGCGGCTCCACTCTTGTTTCTTATGACAGAAAGATCTTCTTGTACTACCGCTCATAACAATGCTTGTCTCTACAAATCTTACTCTGTTCGTAGTGGGGTTGCCCTTGTTTGCTGCATAGGAGCTGTGGCCCATGACTACAATAACAGAGGGCTTTTGTGAGCTTCTTTGTATAGGCATGCTTAATACTTTAATTAACTATTGCTTGGACAAGACATAACAGAATAGAACAGAACTAGACATGGTATTTATCAGTGTTTTAACTGCTTCCCGTATTCGTCCCCGGTTTTCAGACTAGGAGTACAAGCGAGGCTATATTGTTATAATCATCTATTGTTTCTCTATTGTATACTAGGTGACTTTATTATAACTGTGTTATACTACACTTTATAACTGGCTTTTATCTTGCTACGATCTTGCTAGGAGAATTGCTCATTCATTATAATACTTAATATGATCAAGACATGGTGAATGGGTTATGCCAAAAACCCTTGTATCAATTGCGCGTAATGGGTCAGTCAGTGACGAAATGAGAGAGGTAGCGATGAGAGAGGGTCTTTCAGTAGAAAAGATAAGAGATAGGGTAGCTTCGGGAAGGCTAGTTATTTTGAGGAACACTGTGCATGAAGGTGTTAGACTTACAGCTGTTGGGGAGGGGGTTACTACTAAGGTTAATGTAAACATTGGTACAAGTGGTACAGTAGTAGACATAGAGATGGAGAGGGAGAAGGCTAGAATAGCAGTGAAATACGGGTCTGATGCTATTATGGATTTAAGTATTGGCGGTCCTCTTGATGAGATAAGGAGAATAATAATGAAGGAGTCTCATCCACTTCCCCTTGGGACTGTACCTAGTTATCAGGCATGGATAGAGGGTGTTAAGAAGTATAATGGCATATCCATGCCTAGTGATTGGTTTATCAAGATCGTTGAAAGACATCTGCGTGATGGAGTTGACTTCATGACTATTCATGCTACACTAACAAGGGAGCTTGTAGAGAAAGTCATGAAAAGTGAGAGAGTTATGCCTATCATAAGTCGCGGAGGAGCACTTATAGCTGCGTGGATGCTTGAAAACGACGAAGATAACCCATTTAGAAAGCATTGGGATTATTTGCTTGAGCTATTTGCTGAGTACGATGCTGTTGTCAGCATAGGTGACGCACTTAGACCTGGAACAATCGCTGATCAACATGATGCATTTCAGATAGCTGAACTTGTAGAGGCTGCACGCCTTGTTCGATCAGCGAGAGAGAAAGGTATCCAAGTAATTGTTGAAGGGCCGGGACACATGACTTTAGACCAAGTGGTGGCTAATGTGAAGTTAATGAAGAGCTTAACGGACGGTGCTCCCTACTATGTGCTAGGCCCTCTAGTCACGGACATAGCTATGGGTTACGATCATATAGCAGCTGCTATAGGGGGAGCCTTAGCAGCTGCTGCTGGTGCAGATTTCCTTTGCTACGTCACGCCAGCGGAGCACCTTAGCCTACCCAATCCCGAGCAGGTCAAGGAAGGACTTATAGCTGCCAAGATAGCGGCACATGCTGCTGACATTGTAAAGCTTGGCGTCAAAGCTGTACGTAGAGATATCGAGGTTAGTATGCTCAGAGCAGAACTCCAATGGAATAGCTTATTCAAGCTGTCATTTGACCCAGAAAAAGCAAAGAATATCTATAGTCAGTTTGGCGTGAACACTGAGGCTTGTAATATGTGTGGACAGTACTGCGCCTGCTTAATAGTAAACAAGTACTCTGCCAATAGGCCCAAGCCCTCTCTTGAAGCGTTACTTAAGAAGTTTAATGACAGAAGCTACGAGACCCTTTTAGAAAATTTTAGCGTTCCATAATAAGAACTTGCTACTTATGTCCTGCTTTTAGAGCTTGGTAGATAGAACAAATAGAAGTGGATATGAGGATGATCCTAGTGGTTTTACAGAATCTCCCTGTAGTGGTCGCTGTAGGTGGTATGGATCCTAGTGGAGGAGCAGGATTAGCTGCCGACATACTTGCTGCAAATAGTTTAGGTGTTCACGTAGCACCCATAGTCGCTCTCCTCACCGTGCAGACAACAAGAGGGTTATACGCTGTTAGAGCTGTAGACCCTAATTTTGTCAGATTCCAAATGGAGCAAATTCTCGAGGATTTTAAGCCACAAGTAATTAAGACTGGTGCCTTAGGATCAGCAGATAACATACATGTCGTTGCTGACATAGTTGAAAACTACGGTTTAAGACTCGTTGTAGACACTGTATGGGCTGCAGGGACAGGCGAACCTCTTATCGAAGGAAGCATCGCTGGCTATATTGATGCACTTAAGAAGCACTTGCTCTCTAAAGCAGAGATCGTGACTACAAACATAATCGAGGCATCAAAACTTGTAGGTTTTGAGGTTAAAGACAAGGACTCCGCTGTTAAGGCCGCTAAAACCATTGTTAGAGAGTATGGAGCTCAAGCTGCTGTCATAAAGGGAGGACACTTAATGAGTGAAAAACTATTTGATGTCTACTATAGTCATCAACATGGAAGTATTATATTTGAAAAAGAGAGAATAGACACGTGTAAGAATAGAGGTTTACACGGTACAGGCTGCGTCTTCGCATCATTTATAGCTGCAATGATGGCTAAATCCCATGATACCTTAACTGCGGTTAAACACGCTGAGGAGCTTATCCACGAATCTATAAGGTTTTCAAAAGCTCCCGGAAAGGGGCGATGCCTCGTAGAGCCCTTAGCAGACTTAAAACGTAAAGCAGGGCTTGCCGAGGCCACAAACCATGTTAGAGATGCTATAAACAGGATAATGGAGGCTAGCGATATCCTCATAGAGTTTATACCAGAAGTTGGTACGAATATCTCAGAAGTCATCCTTGGTGCAGAGACTATACATGACGCTGTAGGCATTGCAGGCAGAATTACGAAGGCAGGAAAGAAGCTCATTGTAAATGGTTGCCCGGAGCCAGGAGGCTCAAGCCACATGGCGCGTCTAGCCATAACAGCACACAAATATGCCCCTGACATACGTGCTGCAGCTAATCTCGCATATAACCAGCGATTGATAAATGCAGCTAGGATGTTAGGGCTAAGAGTGTACGAGGTGCACAGAGCCGAAGAGTCAGACACGAGGGAAGGGAGCACAATGCAATGGATTATAAGAAAGGCTTATAATGATCTGGGCTTTATACCAACTATAATTTATGACAAAGGAGCACATGGAAAAGAGGCTATGATAAGAGTACTTGGGAGTGACGCGATAGAGGTTGCCGAGCTAATTAAGAGGCTTGCCTTGATAGCTTTAAAGCTAGAGAAGGGCTAGGCTAGCATATAGGCGAAATAGCATAAACGACTATTCTTACAAAATCTTCCCTTAGAGGTTTAATATGCTAACCATAGCTTGTTCCTCTTGGTGCAGAGTCTTGAACCCAGACAGATCTAGGAAAAATGATGAATGGAGGTTTCTACGTGAATCTGTTATAGAGTATAAAGGAAGAAAACTGCACTGGATTGACGCATTAGCTGAATACCTTGATAACATATTTCGAAGTAGGAGCGTTAAGAACGTTGTAGTTAATGGCGGTCTATCTGTTTCCGGGCTACAGCACGTTGGAAGATTAAGGGGAGAAATAATAATTAATGACATTTTAGCATCACTACTCGAGGAAAAAGGCTATAATGTAAAAAGAATGCTAACACTTTACACGCAAGATGCATGGAAGGGTAAGGAAGGACAACTAGCGCAATTCCCTAGCCCCGAAGAGGCCAAGAAGTACATAGGCTGGCCTCTCATACGTGTACCAGATCCTAAAGGAGAGTTGCCTAGCTGGGTTGACAGATACTGGGCCGACTTTGGCCCCTACATTGACAAGTTTACGCGTGAACATGTTGAGGTTGTGACAACGACTGACTTATATAAAGGAAAGTTATTAGAGTTTACTAAGATTGTTATAAGTAAAAGGGAAAAGGTTAGGGATATAGTCAATAAGTACAGAAAGCGCAAGCCTTATCCAGAGGGGTGGATACCTTTTGAGCCACGTTGTGGCAAGTGTGGGCGCATAGATACCACTATAGCGCTGAGTGTTGACCTTGAAAAAGACGTTGTACAATATGAGTGTAAGAATTGCGGACATAAAGGCGAGACGCATCTCTGGGATGGTAAACTTAATTGGCGCATTGAATGGGTTGGTGTTTGGTGGGCATTAGAGGTCTCCTTCGAGCCTTACGGGAAAGACCACGCAGTACCAGGTGGAAGTAGAGACAGCGCGAACGAATTAGCAAAAGTAGTATTCAACATAAATCCTCCTGAAGGTATAGCCTATGAATGGGTAGCAATACGCTTATCAAGCGGAAAAGAGCAAGACATGGGTAGTAGCGACTTCATAGGCTTTACGCCCAAGGAATGGCTTGAAGTGGCGACTCCTGAACTAATGAGGTTCCTAGTACTAAAAACACCTCCTATGAGAAAACTCACATTAAGCTTACGTGAAATACCATTATACTATGACCTATACTTTAAAGCTGAGCGTATATACTATGGTTTTGAAAGCACTGGCAAAGAAGATGAAGACCTCATTATGAAAAGAAGTTATGAACTTAGCTATGTGAGAGGACAACCTCCCGAAAAGCTTCCAGTACAAGTAGGATACACTCATCTCGCTATATTGTCACAGGTAGTCCCTAAGGAGAAATGGGAAACCGAGGCTATAAAACGTCTACAACGTAGTGGACACATAGCAGCAACGCCTTCAAGATTTGATATAGATAGAGTACTAGACCTGCTTCCGCGTGCACATAATTGGGCAACAAAATATGCACCAGACCATTACAAAGTCACAATAATACAGGAAGTCAACAAGGATATTATGGAAAGGATACCAAGAGAATACCGAGAATCAATAGTTGAGCTAGGAAAGAGACTTGATGCTATTGAGGAATGGAATGAAGAATCAATAAAGAATACAATGATAGAGTTTACACGTGAATGGGGTTCACAAAAGAGAAAAGAATTCTACAAATATATCTATATACTATTTACCGGAAAGGATAGCGGGCCGAGGGTGGCACCACTATTTTCGCTATTGCCCAAAGACTTTGTCATTCGTAGATTGCTACTTGAAGGATAAGATTTGAATTTTAACACGTGCTAAACACTTATATACAGAGGCAGACTACATAGAAAGAACGGGTCTAGCATAAGTTTTTACTCAGACATAGGTGAAGAAGGTTGGACAGTTTAATTTACGAGACCCGCCCACTCGGTTTCAATGTCCGTGTTGACGAGAACATAGAGAAAGTCAAGATGGGTGAGGCTAAACTCAAATGCCTCTTGAAATGTTCATTCTCGCTGAGTGAAGAAGAAGCACAAGTACTAACTTACCTCATACTCCGCGGGCGTGGTGAAATACCTAAAGATATTGCTAGGGCGATAGGTAGAAACCCTGAAGTTGTCAGAAGAGCGCTTAGAGAACTCTATAGACGTGGACTCGTGACAAGAAGACCCTATCCATTACGTAGAGGTGGTAGAGCATACCTCTACGAGGTGCCACGCGAACTTGTTGACGCATTTACAGATGTCTGCATTAGACTTGGTATGACCCTAAAAAACTTCATGAAAAATGAATAGAATATTAGAATACGAAAATACTATGTTATCCAGGCTTTGTAAGTCTTACACCGGAAAATAATAGCATAGCAAGCATCCTTTTTCCATTAAAGAACCTAGTCTTTACGCCGCGCTCTCTTAGTCTACTGTCGATGGTCTCTACAAGTTTCTCAATATAATCTTTCGGGTTTATACTATTAGAAGCCAATATGAAACTATTCATATAACCAAAAGATGGTATCCATGCTACGTACTCTGTTGTGTACCTAAACACTTTTCTAACAGAGTTTTCTACAGCTTCATAAGCTTTAGGGAACAATGCAGAGC
>JALTZF010000012.1:23455-26337 GCA_027046265.1 Pyrodictiaceae archaeon | reverse complement strand
GAAGTAGGGCTTGTGAATTCCCCACAAAGCTTTATACCCTCCAAGAGTATTGCTGGTGAAGCTGCTTATGAGATAATAAGTAAAGTAGTGAAGAAATTAAGACAAGAAGGAATAGATATCGGCTTCAGATATATACTAACGAATGCTTACCATCCAACAGTAATTGAAACCTCCGATAAAATAAGCCTTGTAGACCTCGAACAATACGATATAATTGCTGTTGCAAAAATGGACCTTGACAATGTCGGCGAAGTACGCAAGCTACTATCGCAGACGCCTTCAAAGCTTACAACATTCTCGGATCTAACAAACCTCGTGGTAGCTGCTAAAGCTTATTTGCATGTTGTAAAGTACTTTAGTCAGCTAAAACCAAACCATGTGTTCGACGTTGTAGCCCTATATGCTGGCGGGGATGACGTCACAATTTATGGTAGGTGGTCGCATGTATTATTCTACTTGTCGAAAATCTACGATGAAGTACTTAGTGTGCTAAGGCCTCTATCCGCTTCTGCTGGAGTTGCTATTGATAGAAGCAAGGTGCCAATACTAGAGTTGTACTCGAGAACTTTAGAGCAACTTGATGAAGCAAAGTTAGTTAAGAGTTCAGTAGCCATTGAAGGTGTGCAACAATTAGAATACAAGGTGAATGGCAGGTTCGTACCTCTAAAAGCTCTTCCGCCAAGTGCGTCAGGAGCGTGGAGAATAAATGATGACAGTGTTTACTGGAACCTAAGGTTCTTAGCAGAAGTACTATGGCGTCTTTCTCAGGGAGACAACGTAGCGGAGCAACTAAACGAGTATAAGTCATTACTACATACTCTAGCTCAAATATCATACGAAGCATCAAGTAATATGTATCGATCTTCACTAGCTAGACTTAGACTGAAAATACTTTATGCATACCTATGGAGCCGTCGAAAGGACGATCTCGTGAAACTAAACAGACTACTGGAAAAGTTAAAGATTGAAAATAAAGCACCACGCCTTCCCACTTATCCAGATGATTATACAAGACAAGGTGCTGATGAAGTATTAAGAATTGTATCAAATACGAAGCCCATCTTAGACTATATAATTCTTGCATTACGGAGACCGGAGAGCGTTAAGCCTACTAAGATAAGCCCATCCACATCTCAGTAATATTTTTCTATACTTCATGTATCATTTTGCTAAGAATCCTTTTATCTGACAAGCTATTATGTCTCCACAACCCATGTTAACAATCACGTCTAAAAGAGGAAGTTTCTATCACTGATCCTCTTGTTGCGGTTTTCCGTGTTTGGTGCTCCTTGAATTTGCCTAGTAGCAATATTGCTAAGGCACATAATAGAGAAAATGGCTGAAAGGAGGAAGGGGAGACAAATCTTTGACATTCCTGAGTGGCTCCTACATAGTTATTAGTGGTCACTATGTAGCTGTCTACCACTCGGTTTTAAAGACTTTTAAGAATAATGCATCAAGTACTAAATCTTATAGGTGGTGTTCAGTGGAGAAGAGTAACGTGTTGCTCGTTGGTGTTTGGGGGTTTCCAGCTTCTTGGTACCTGGCCCGTTATAGGCCTCTGTTGCCGCCGAGTAGGATTGGATCCTGGAGTAAACTCGCTGAGTGGGGTCAGGGGGAGGTTCTAGAGGCTCATTCTACTCTTACTGCATTAGCGGCTGCACTAAGTGGGAATGATTGTAGAATTTGTAGTATTGTTTATGGACTTGATACTCTCGCTTCTCCATCATGGCTGGATCCTAATAGAACAAAAGATGATGGGCTTAGGAGAAGGCTTGTGGAGGAGACTAATAGGCTTATAGACGGGTTTGTTAGAGAGGATCCTCAAGACTATGAAGAGGTTAAGAGGAGAGCTGAAACCATACTTGGCATGTATGTAAAAGAGTACTTTAAGGAGGTTGGTATAAGCATTGAGGGATGCAACGCCGATAATGGGTTTGTTTTTAAGGTCATTCCAGGGGTTGGATCTTACTCGCTTGAAACTAGAGAAACGAAGAAGGAGTATGTGTATAGTGGTTCTCCCCAAAATACTTTAGCTGCTTTAGAATTAGACATGTATAGAGTGTTATTGCATTATAAGCCTCAAGCAATAATACTCGATATAAGCCATGGAGTCAACTATTTGCCTGTCTTGGCTGTGGCCGCGCTGAGGTGGGCTGTAAAAGCTTATAGTGCGCTAGAAGGCACTCCTGTATCCGTAGCAATAGTGAATAGTGATCCTGTGGCTTCACGCGGGCAAGACGCGAGAATACACCTAGTCAATGTGAGAATAGTAGAGAGTTCTCTTCTCAGCTTACTAGGGAGTGCTGTACGCGAAATAGAGCGGCAAGGTGGAGTATCCGGGGTTAGTGTCTATAAGATGATAAGAAAAATGCGGCCACCTATCAGTGCTAGAAGATTGGGTGAAAATATTCTGGGTATCTTAAACAGGTATTATAGCTACATGAAAAGCATTGCAAGTATTACCGACTATGGGCTAATGCTCTACACGGTGGAAAGTCTCTTAAGCTTAGACCCTGAAGAACTTGAAAGATCTATTCAAATCCTTGAAGGAACTCTTGAAGAGGCCCTTCAGAGGAGTATAGAGGCAAACGGTGGAATCATTAGAATCTATTGGGGCTATGAGGTAAATACAGCATTGGTGCTTGACACTATATATGCATTGTATGCTCTCCGCAAACTAGCTAGGGAAGCAGAAGACACTATAAGTACAAAGGATTTGGAGAGATATAAGATGATAGATATCGAGACTCTAAGGGCATACGCTGAAAGGATAGGGCTTCAAAGACCAGCAAGAACCATTTTGAGTAATGAGTTGAACGATATTAAGAGAAAAATAAGTGATTATATGAAGTCACATGGTGTTACAGAATTCGGGCCCA
>JALTZF010000012.1:0-23445 GCA_027046265.1 Pyrodictiaceae archaeon | reverse complement strand
CCCTACAAGTTAATCCATAGTATCGCTATTAGTCATACAGAGAAAGCCTCCACTGAGAAGACTCTGAGTTTTGAAGAACTTGAGAGAGATGCTGAGAAGAAGAAGTGTAAAGCTAACGAGAGAAACTTTTATGCACATGCTGGATTAGAAGAAAACCTCATAGCTGTAGCTGTTAAGGATGGAAGCGTACTAATAGGCTATCACCCAGAGTGCTTAAGTGCTATCAAGAAGCTTGTAGAGAGAAGTTAGAGGTTTGTAAGTAGAGACTACTGGATATTATGTGAGTACTATTTGTCATAATATTATTAGAAGAGCCTAGGTAGTAGGTATTATAAGATATTTTAGGCCAGTGTTCTTTGTTGTATTGTATTGGTGTCTAGTAGTCTTGGCTCGTCTTATAGCTACGATGGGTACTAGTCCTGGGGCTGTCTATGAGACTCTTCTTAACCTGTGCAGGGGGAGCTACGATTGTGGCGGTGGAGAGTGTCCAAGGCTTAGCATAGACCAGGTAACACTAGTCCGTACTAGTGAGGCGAGCGTGGAGGCTGCTGCCCGGGTTGCTAGGCTGTTGATACATTGTAGTGGAGAGGTGTTCCCGGAGGGTGATGAGAGGAGGTTGCCGTGTAGCGTTAGGTCTGTGGGTGTTGTCGCCCTGGGTTTCCCCGATATAAGGGCTAGGAGTGAGTATGAGGAGTTTAGGAGGAGGATAGCGAGCGTTGTGGGGCAGGGGGATGTTGTGGATGTCTCTGGAGGCAGGGTGGCAATGAGTGTTGGTGCTGCACTAGCACCGCTTGTGCATAGGCTTAGAGAGGTAGTGGTTGTGGCGACTAGTGTGCCACAAAACACTTATAGCGCTACAAAAGCCGCCATGGACAGTATTAAGGCGAACTATGATATTGAGAGGATAGAGCAGGAAGTGGTGGAGCAGGGTTGCCGTGTGCTGCAGGGGTATCCTGGTCTTGTAGAGCTTCTTAGGAGGCTGGTGACGGGGGAGGCGACAACAATACTCCTCTACCCTTAAGCCCTCTCTTTTCCTTGCCCTTGTTCTTGTCCTCATGTTATCATTTTAATTGGGTAGTGGGCTTAGTAGCTGTTTGGGTGTTCTTGGAGTTAGTCAAGGTCTTATAGTCCTCCTGAAACATGGAGAGGTTGTGTGCGAGAAGCTCTATGTAATGGGCATAGTAGAGAAGGCGGGTATCATGTATAGCATTGTTGATAAAATGGCTCTAGCTCCTAAAAGCTTGAAGCATACTTGAAGGCCACAGGATAGTTTTCCAAAACGGGAACATGAGTAGTGAAGAAAAACCATATTCAAATCCATCCCTAGAAGCATTAGAGAGGCTGGGATAGGAGTTGATGTGGTGATGGAATTTAAAGATATATCTGTGACTGAGTAGGTATACAATAAAATTTATAAATGTAAGACGTACCAACTGTATAGTTGGTCAGTAGAGGTGTTGCAAGGTGGAAATGAGATTAATTGGAGGCAAAATTGAGGGTCTTATAGGCTGTGGTCCTGTATTGAGAGGGCTTAGGGGCTGGGTAGGCCAACTAGCTGTCAACGCTATTGAGCGCGACGCTTTGACAGCCTTATTGGAGGTTGAGGGTGGGCTACCACAGCCGCTAAAGCCTCTTGAGAACTTGCTTCGGAATGACCCAGCTGTTATAGCCGCTTCAGCATGGCTCGAGAAGCTAGCTGGCAGTCTAGGAATAAGCTATCAAGAGGCGATATCTCTTGTAAATGCTGTAACCTTCACTGATGCCAGTGTTGATGACTTAATCTTCTTGATAAAGCCCGAGCGGGGCTTGATTGATGTAAATAGGCTAGAGAATTCAATAGCAGAAGGTGAGGTTGAGTTTGTGAACGTGCCAGGGCCAAATGCTGGCATAGACGCATACATAGCATGCCCAAAACGGAGCTCGCTCCCACGCGTAGCTGGCGTAGTTGCAACTCCTCATAACGTCCCTGCTAGACTATTAAGCTTAGCAGAGAAGCTTGGGAAGCGTACAAGACAAAAGGGACTCTTTGGCAGCGACAAAGTCTATATTAGGGTTAAGAGGTTAGAAGTGCACTGCGACCCATCACTTGTCCTAATCCCAGAAAAGACTATGATAATTGTTTATGGCGACTGGTTGAATGGCCTCAAAACAGTGATTAAAGCACTAGCAAATGGAAGAGCTAGACAGATGATATTCTACGATTTTTAACGTAATAAAGCCTTATATACTCTTTTTAAACCTTTTCAACTACTATCCCTCTCGCTCAGCAGCCAAAAGCCACTAACCTAACTGACCCTTTCTCCTAAGAGGCGAGGCGTAGCCTCTAGTGCAAGCCTGCTTAGTCTACGATTCTTTGCTTCTCCCCTAGGACTCCACTTGTATCCAAGCATGAGTCAGGGAGAGTGTATGTGCCATATTAGCAACACAGAGTGTGGAGGTGTGAGAGTTATATGTGGAGGAGAGTGTTAGAGTGAGAGTGGGAGAGTGAGAGGTGCCAACACTCTTTGAGCCGCGCAGAAGCCCGCGTAAAAGTGTACCGTAGCGTCGAGGAGCTACCCGAGGTCTTAGAGCCAGGAAAGTACGTGATTGAAGGAGAAGAGATAGAGCTCTACGAGCCCGTCAGCAGGCATACTATAGCTAAGATGCTACAGCTTCTCCGCCGCTACGGCAGAGAAGGCTGGGTTTAGAGTCTCCTCCGCAGCCTCTTATAGGTCTCCTCATCCCTCTTCTCTACATCAAAGAAACGGCCACGTACTGCCTAGTGTTGACCACGAAAACAAGCCTATACCCTTTGCCGCGCAAGTAAAGCTTATAGCGCCTAGCCTTAAGCGGCCCAGCACGGCCGAGAAGAGGCTCCCTTAGAAGGCGAAGTACAACACTAGGATCCTTGTTAAGATCCTCTTCCAAGCTTCGCCTCCACTCCTCCAGTTCTTGCTTCAAGCCGCGCTCCTCAAAGAATCCTACCACGTCGCGGTCAAGGACAACCCTCCACCTACCACGGCACTCTTCTAGCACCATCTCAACCGGGAGAATAACCACTCTCAAGATATCATAAGTTTTCAAGAGTGTAACAACCGCATATACTTACCGGGGGCTCCTTAGTGGCCACCTTCCCTCTAGTATAGTGTATAGGACTATCATTAGTGCTAGTATTATCCTAGCCAGGGCTAGGAGTGCCTTCTTTAGCGCTGGCGGCGGCCCAGCACTCCATGTCGGGTTGAATGTTGCTGATACAGTGTTGTCGGACTCGTCGACTGCGATGGCAGTATATGTTCCTGGCTCTAGGGGGCACCAAACAGCACCACCGTAAACCCCCTACCCAGCATAGAACAACATAGTCACCCGCCCACAACTCTACATCACAAGATTCCTGACACCCTATCGCTACAAGCATTCTACCCCTTCATGCCGCTTTCAACTCTACTATTCTAGATTCACACTTCACAGGCTAGTAGGTGGAACCCCAAAGGAGTATCACTTTCAACTCTATTGCTTATTGTTTTAGATTCAGTAGTAATAGGTGGAGAAGAGATAGACGTTACAGACTTTCAACTCTATTGTTTTAGATTCCTACTCTGTAACGCCACGCGGTCGCGCATAGAGAACATTATGAATCTAAATAAATAGAGTTGAAAGAGGGGGTATGCATGTGGCTAGGCTTTGTTTCTTGGTGTGAAAAATGAGGTGTAGGGTTGTGGTTTTCTAGTTGTGCTATTGGTGTTTTATTTGTTCATTTCTTCTTTATTAGCCCTTCCTTTATTGCGTCGCGTAGCATTGCGTAGACTGTTGTTGCGGCGGAGGTGCCTGCTATGCCTCCTGCGTACATGTTCAGTGGGACTAGTACTCGTCCGAGGGTGGCAAACCTATCTAATACCTCCTCTTCCCTGGGGGCTCCCTGGTTTACGTATGTGACGAATGCATGGTAGAAGGGGTAGACAGCTATGTAGTGCCCTAGTGCCATCACGTCAAAACCGTCGATATCCTTCTCGGGGGCTACTGGCTCTAAGAGTGGGAGCACCTTGTCCCTGATAAACCCCAGGTAGTTCTCGTAGTGTCTTGTTATCCTACTATACTTCTTCGTGAAGAGTGGTAGTAGTGTGTCAAAGAAGGCTAGCGAGGACGTGTCATCCTCTGTGGCTATTACTAGCTGGGCAACACCCACCTTCATAACTGCCCTTGTAACAAGACCTCTCCTCCCATCAATACTATAGTCTATACTGTAGCCGAATACACGCTCAGCAAGCCCCAGCATCTCACCCTTCTCCTTGGAGACACGGTTATTCATCTCCCTCTCACCCTATAGTTCGGGGTGTGGGCTTGGTAGTATAGAGAAAATAGAGTTGAAAGATACACACTATGGAGGTCCTAAGGCCTAGACAAGGTGTAGTATTGAATCTGGGAATATAGAGTTGAAAGTTTTGTTGGCGGTGTGTATTGTCGTTGTAGTCGATGGGTTCGACGATACGGCCATGTGGCGTATTTAGATTGGCATAGGCTAGAGGAAATGGTGGTGGAGGAGTATGGAAGAGAGTCTTAACAGTGGCTCTGAGGGTTATGGTGTTTCTAAGAGAACCTGTGCTTGGGGGGTTAATTGTGTTAGGAGGAGGCGTTACCGCCTCTACATGTGGAGTGTGTGTTTAAGGCTTGTCTAGTGGTATACCTGGCTCTCTGCATTGCTGAGGATTGTCGCGTGTTAAGGTAGGTAGAATTATGGTGTATAGCTACTTTTTCGCGTAGAGCCAGCATTTTACGGTGTGGTTTTTTCCTATCCTTATCTCTGGGGGCTTCTCTCTTCTACACTTCTCGGTTGCGTATGGGCATCTTGGGTGGAGTTTGCATCCTTTTGGTGGGTTTATGGGTGATGGTGGTTCTCCCTTTAGTTCTACTTTCTCTGTGGTTATGCCTGCTTTGACTCTGTATAGGAGTGGCATGGAGGATATTAGTGCCTTGGTGTAGGGGTGCCAGGGGTTTTTGTATAGTATGTGGGCTGGTCCTTGCTCTACTATTTCTCCTAGGTACATTACAGCTGTTATGTCGCTGATGTAGTGTACTACTGCTAGGTTGTGGCTTATGAATAGGTAGGTTAGGTTGTATTTTTCCTGGAGGTCTAGTAGTAGGTTGAGTATTTGTGCTTGTACTGACACGTCTAGCGCGCTTGTGGGCTCGTCGAGCACGATGAATTCGGGTTTTGCTGCTAGGGCGCGTGCTATTGCTACTCTCTGCTTCATCCCCCCACTGAGCTGGTGTGGGTATTGTTCTGCTACTCCTGGCTGGAGGCCTACGCTTGCTAGTAGCTCGTCGACGCGGTCCCTGCTGGGCTCTTCGCCTGCTACTCTTAGTGCTTCGGATAGTATTTCGCCTATCCTCATTCTAGGGTTTAGGCTTGCGTCAGGGTTCTGGAAGACTATTTGGAGTTTTTTGCGTGTCTCACTGAGCTTCCTCCCTTTAAGCCTGGCTAGGTTGACGCCGTCTACTGTGATTCTGCCTTTTGTAGGCTTCTCCATTGCGACGAGTAGTCTTCCAAGTGTGCTTTTGCCGCTGCCAGACTCTCCTACTAGGCCTACTACAGAGCCCTTGTCTATTGTGAGGCTTACACCGTCTACAGCGTGTATGAAGGTCTTTGGCTTACCTATTAAGCTGCGCTTGGCGGGGTATAGCTTGTAGACATTCTCTGCCTCAATAAACGCCATGCTAGGGCACCTCCACGCTTAAGCCTGCTCTCCTAATAGCGGGTTGTGGCATGCGACAAGTCGTCCTCTGACTAGTATGGGTCTAGGCTTTAGCCTGGCGCACTCCTCTGTAGCGTATGGGCATCTTGGGTGGAAGCGGCACCCACTCGGGGGGTTTATGAGGCTTGGCACGTGGCCTGGTATAGCTCTGAGCCTTCCCTCTGTCTTGTGTACAAATGGTATGCTCTCAAGGAGCTTGGCGGTGTAGGGGTGCATGGGCTCCTCTATGATCTCCTTTGTGCTCCCAACCTCTACAAGGTGACCTGCATACATGACTGCTATCCTGTCTGCTACATCAGCTGCTACTCCCAGGTCGTGTGTTATTAGTATTAGGCTCGACTTCCTCTTCTCAGATAGGTCTTTGAGGAGTCTGAGTATCCTAGCCTGTATTGTTACGTCTAGTGCGCTTGTAGGCTCGTCTGCTATTATTAGGGAGGGCTGAAGGGCTATTGCTATAGCTATTGCTACTCTCTGCTTCATCCCCCCACTGAGCTGGTGTGGGTAGGCGTGATACCTTGTCTCTGGATCCGGTATACCAACCTCGCCTAGGAGCTCTACAGCCCTCCTCCTAGCCTCCCCACGAGTGTACCCGTGTGCCTCGAGTATCTCAGCTATCTGGTCTCCCACCTTCATTACAGGGTTTAGGCTCGAGTTCGGGTCTTGGAAGACAACACTTATCTCTTTGCCGCGGATACTCCTCCACTCATCATAGCTAAGCCTTGTCAAGTCCACGCCTCTGAAGAGTATTCTACCCCCAACAATACGGCCTGGTGGGGGTAGGAGCCCGGCTACTGCCATGCCTACAGTCGTCTTGCCGCTACCAGACTCTCCCACCAACGCGAGTTTCTCGGCTTCTCCTAGCTCGAGGCTGAAGTCCTCGACTGCCCGCACAATACCTCTTAGTGTTAGGTAGTGTATTGTGAGACCCTCTATTCTTAGTAGGCGGCTGCCCGTCATGCCGCATTATACCCCTCTAAGCCTTGGGTCTAAGGCTTCGCGTAGCGCGTCACCTATGAAGTTGAATGCTAGTACTGTGAGTAGTATGGCTAGTCCTGGGAAGTATATTACGTGGGGGGCATAGAATATGTAGGCTCTCCCCGTGCCAAGCATAGTACCCCACTCTGGGTGTGGAGGAGGCACTCCTAGCCCTAGGAATCCTAGGCCAGATGCGAAGAGCACAGCTACGCCAAGGTTTAGCGTGGTTTGGACTATGATTGGCGAGGCTACATTTGGTAGGATGTGCTTGAAGAGTATCCTAGCCTTGCTCAGCCCCAGCTGCTCTGCTGCCCGCACATACTCCATCTCTCTGACCTGGAGTGTTGAAGCCCTCGCTATCCTGATGTAGATGGGGACAAAGTAGACTCCAACAGAGATTACCACATTAAAGGCTCCTGGCCCTAGCACGGCGGCGAATGCTAGGGCGAGAAGGAAGCCTGGTAGGGCTAGGAGTATGTCTGTTATCCTCTGTAGTATAAAGTCTATGCGGCCGCCATAATACCCTGATACGAGGCCTAAGGGTACCCCTATTAGTGCTCCGAGCATTGTCGCTCCAATAGCCATTCCTAGTGTTAGCCTTGCACCATACATTATCCTTGACAGTATGTCTCGTCCCTGCTCATCAGTCCCAAGGGGATGCTCCCGGCTTGGCGGCTTTAGGGCATTAGATAAGTCTGTCTCGTAGGGGTCATAGGGGGCTATCCAGGGGGCTAACAGTGTCACCAATGTGAATAGTGCTAGTATGGATAACCCTATGAGTCCAAGCTTATTAGTAAAGAGTACTCGTAGAGTCTCTGACCCCGCGAGAGATCTAACAGACATCATTGCCTTGCAGCCCCAAGCCTTATCCTTGGATCAAGGATCGTGTATAGGATGTCTACTGCAAGGTTTACAAGAGCAAACAGTAGTGCGAAGACGAATATGGCCCCCTGCACTACAGGGTAGTCCCTCGCGAATATAGAGTCCACAATTAGCCTCCCCATACCTGGCCAGGCGAACACAGTCTCTGTCAGCACAGCGCCGCCGAGAAGGTTGCCAAACTGTAGGCCTGCGACCGTGACTACTGGTATGAGAGCGTTGCGTACTACGTGCCTAGTCAGAACTTGTCTCCAGGGGAGTCCCTTAGAGATGGCGAGCCTAACATAGTCTTGGCCTAGGGTTTCTAGTATACTCGACTTAGTCATCCTCATAATGAACGCTATGAGGTACAAGCTTAGTGTTATGCTTGGCAGTATTAGGTGTCTCCAACTACCATACCCTCCGGCAGGCAGTATGCCTAGCTGTACTGCGAATACTGCTATCAGGATTAGGCCAGTCCAGTAGACTGGCATCGATATACCTACAAGGCTTGCACCACTAACAACCATGTCGACAACAGTATTACGGTGTAGCGCTGCTAGGACTCCTAGTGGTATACCTACAGCTAAGGCTATAGCCATGCTCGTCACTGCTAGTATTATAGTGTTCGGTAGCCTAGCCATGACCTCGTCTATGACTGGTGCCTGTGTACGAGCAGAAACCCCGAGGTCTAGGCGTAGCATGCGGTAGAGGTATGTGAAGTACTGGACGTATAGGGGCTTGTCTAGCCCTAGCTGCGCTCTTATCCTCGCGACCTCCTCCTCGCTAGCCATTATACCGGCTATGACTCGTGCAGGGTCTCCAGGGATAGAGTGGAGTAAGATGAAGAGGATAGTTATGACCCCAATTATGGTGAAGAAGAGGCCAAAAAACCTCTTGACTAGGTACAGTGTTAAGCCCTCCTCCAAGCCCCCCACCAGCACATGCTAGCTCTAACGCTCTATGTAGGCTTCAGTAATGTCGAACTTCTCTATCGGGTATACCTTGACTCCTTTCACGTAGTCCTTGTAGGCTATCACGTACTTTTGCACGTACAGGAATATCCACGGTGGATCATCCCATATCAGCTCTACAGCCTGGCGATAGAGGTCTAAGCGTTTCTTGGGGTCAGACTCAGCCCTAGCCTTGTCGAGTAACTCGTCTAGCTTACTATTGTTGTAGAATACGAAGTTGAAGCCCTTAGGCGGCATCTGGCTTGAGTGGAGTGTTGGGTACAGCATGAAGTCGGCATCTAGCACCCAAGGACCCCAGCCTACTAGTACGAGGTCGTGCTCAGTCTCGTTTAGCGGCTTAAACAGCATTGCCACGAATGTTGGCCAGTCTGGGGTTATTAACTCTACTCTGATGCCAGCCTTTCTAAGCATACTCTGGATAGCCTCGCCGACCTGGCGGTCAAACAGGTACCTCCCTGTGGGTACTAGCATTTTCAGGGTGAACTCCTGGCCTTCACTATTCTCTAAGACCCCGTCTCCATCCACGTCTTGCCAGCCAGCCTGTCTGAGCAGTTCTCTAGCCTTGTCTAGGTCGTACTTGTATACTGGCATCTCGAAGTAGCCAAAGAAGCCTGGTGGCATTGGTGACTTTGCCACACTGGCTAGCCCAAAGAGTACATTATTGACTAAAGCCTCTTTATCCACAGCATAGTTTAGAGCCTGCCTAACCCGCTTATCCTTCAGTGGGCCCTTCTGTAGTATGCCTACTAGTAGGTACCTAGTACTGTCGGCCTTTACAACCCTTATCGTGGGGTCAGCCTCGAGCTTTGGTATGTCTGTTGGAGGTGGGAGTACCACCATGTCTACGTCTCCAGCTAGCAGCATCGCTTCACGAGTCTGGGCTTCTGGGACTATTTTGAAGATGACCTTGTCTATTTTGACTGGTCCCCTCCAGTAGTTCTCATTCTTTACTAGGACTATGCGGTCACCCTTAACCCACTCTTTGAACTTGAATGGCCCGGTGCCTATATCGAATGGCTCGTAGGCTATGCGTTCTCCAAGCTTCTTAACAGCATTAGGCGAGACTATGCCGGCAACAGTGGTTGTGAGTACTCTTAGGAAGGGTGCGTACGGGTATTTTAGCACAAACTTTACTGTGTAGTCATCCACGACCTCTACACGGTCTAGTGCTGCAAACCAGGATCTCAGAGGCACCCTCACAGACTCGTTTAGTATTCTATTCATAAAGGTGAAGCGTACAGCCTCAGCTGTAAGTGGTGTCCCGTCTTGGAAGTAGACTCCCTTGCGAAGCCTTACAATTATCTCCTTGCCATCCTCTGATACTTCATAGCTCTCAGCAAGCCATGGTACTAGGTTGCCTTTCTCATCTATCTTAAATAGGGGCTCAACCATGAAGTCTACAATGTTGGATATTAGGGTTGTAGTCTGAGCAACAGGGTCTAAATTATCAGCGTCAATGCCTATAGCTATGACTAGTACTTTCTCACCCTCCTCTACCGCGGTGGTCTCCTCTATAGCCGATGTAGTTGAGGGAGAGGTCTCGACTGGGCTTGTAGTACTTGTTGAGGGGCTTGTTGTGGGGGAGGTGCTTGGTGCAGGGCTAGTCTCTATTGGTGCCCCCCTCTTGCCAGTAACGTAAACAGCTACAGCAACTATGACAACTACAACAACTAGTACGGCAACCAGAGTAGTTCTCGACACACCCCTCATTACTCCTTCACCTATCCCACTACCTACTTGTGGGAGCCAGAAAAAGTTAGCAGGAAGAAGAGGTGTTATAAACGGTTATCGCTTCTATAAAAGCGTTAAAGAACACATTCCAACAAGTACTTTATATGCCTTGCTGGAGGGCTGGGGCAGGCAAGGTTATTATCCTTGGCTTCTTTTCTAGGGGCTTGGCTGTGGGGACTGCTTATTGTCTAGCAGTGCTGAGGCTTATCGTGAGAGGATTCTTTATGGCCCTGTGGCCCGGACGTTGTTCTGGCTTGCTTGGCCTATTATTGTGGCTAATCTTGTTCAGATGACGTATAATCTTGTTGACGCGTTGTGGCTTGGTAGGGTTAGTAGGCAGGCTTTTGGTGCTCCCACGGTTAGTTGGCCGTTGATAATGTTGTTTAACGCTATTGGGATAGGTCTTGCGAGGGCTGGTACAACGCTTGTCGCCCAGTATTTTGGTGCTGGGGATCGCGAGGCTGCTAATCGTAGTGTGTGTCAGCTCATTGCGCTCCATACGCTGCTGGCTCTATCGATAAGTGTTCTGGGGTTTTCGACAGTACACGTCTTCTTGGATCTTATAGGTGTCCCCAGGGACATTTACCCTTTGGCTGTGTCCTATACGCGTGTAATATTCTTGGGTATACCCGTTGCCTTCCTGGGGTTTGCTGTACAGGCTGTGCTTAGTGCGCTTGGGGATACACGCACGGTCATGAGGCTCAGTATCCTCTCCTCACTCATCAATATAGCCTTAGACCCAGTCCTCATATTTGGGTTGTTCGGCTTCCCCCGTCTCGGCGTGGTGGGGGCAGCGGTTGCCACGATTACTGCGAGGGCTGTGATTAGTGGTGTAGGCTTATACCTCTTCATTAGGGGTTTCCACGGCGTCAAGCTTAGCCTTGGGTGTATGAGGATTGAGGGGTGGTGGTTGAGGAAGGTTGTGTCTATAGGTGTTCCGATAACTATTCAGATGTCTTCTAATGCTCTCGGATTCACGATAATGACTGGGATAGTGTCCCAGTTCGGCTCAGTGGCGGTTGCAGCTTATGGTGTTGGGATAAGGATTATAGATGTGATACAAGCGTTTACCTGGGGTTTGCAGAATGCTACAGCCATCATGGTTGGGCAGACTATTGGCGCAGAACTCTACGAGAGAGCCAAGAGGATAGCGTGGACCTCGTCGGGGCTCATAGCGCTAGTACTGGGGGTGGGCTCTGCGGCAATATACGCTGTCCGCGAGGCTGTAGTACCGTTCTTTGTGCCGGAAGACCCCCTAGTAGCAGTGGAGGGCTCAGTGTTCCTCAGCTACTTTGTGTGGAGCATACCCTTCTTCGGGGTCTTCTTCGTGGCTAACGGCGTCGCGAACGGTTCAGGGCACCCACAAGTAATGACTCTTATCGCTATACTCCGCCTCTGGCTCTTCAGGATAGGGCTTTCAGCACTACTAGCACTACACCTTGGCATGGGGACTGTGGGGATATGGCTGGCAATGACCGTGAGCAATGTGGCTGCAGGCATACTAGCAATACTATGGCTCTCGAGGGGCTCGTGGCTCCGGAGAGTAATAGAGTACCCCAAGGCAAAGACTACAGCTGAGAGAAGGGAAGAGGTAACATGCTGTAACGAAGACGAGTAAAGGTAGTGATGGGAGAAGATAGGCTAAGTCCTAGCTTACATCCATTTTGCGTATGAGCGTGTTGTTGCTAAGCTATTCTAGGAGTTACAGGAAGGAGGGAAAGCTAGGAGGCATCATTCTAGCTAGGACCGCTGCGTCATTAGGAGAGAGTAGCTTGCCGGGGCACGTAGAGGCTTTTTCAGAGTTGTCTCACCACGCTATTACTCTGACGCCTTTTGCGGCTGCATGCTCGGCTACTTCCCTGCCTATCCTTGCTCCGGTCAGTACTGGTACTACTCTCTTGCCGGGGTACTTGCGCTCAACTAGCTCGGCTTTGGCTAGTAGTGCTCCGACATCGCTGTGTTTAGGCTTCACCTTTACCTCTACAACATAGACACTTTTCTCGGCCACTATGAGGAGGTCTACGTCCTCGTCATCCATTCTGGCATTACGCTCCCAGTACTCTAGCCTCTCACCGCGAGCCATAAGCTCATACAAGACAGCATCTAGGAGAAACTTGCTATACATACTCTCTGCTAGAGCACCTATACCGTCCTCTACGCGGGCAATCCTTCTATTATGCTCGCTCAGAGTCTCCCAGATCTTCTTAACCTCCTCTAGAATGGCCTCAAACCGCCTATCATGCTCGAGTAGCTTTTTCTCGATAGCCTCAAACCTCTTATCGTGTTCTAGGCTTTTCCTCTTAAGCCACCTAAGCTCCTCCAACAGCTCCCGGAGCCCAACAGCCCCAGCTACTGCCAGCCTAAACTCTTCATCTTCCTCAATAAGCTTCAGAATCCTACGCCGGAGATCAGCATTAGAAGACAATAGCTGGCCCCCTTGTATGAAGAACTAGTTGAGTAGATAACACCCAATAAGCATATCGAGCCAAGCCCGGCTAGGGCTACATATTGGATGTACAGTGAGTATTACGGTTAGAAGAGTAGAAGGGAGGAAAAACAGCGAGTTCTCCGTGTCTCCTCCTATTATGCTCTGCTGGAGGCTGGCTCGCTGATGAGGCCTTTCTCGGAGAGTATGCCTACTATAATGTTTAAGGCCTCCTCTGCGCCTGGCATCAGTGTCCCCTCATAGTTGTCTAGTATTGGCGCCCCCGATACTACTACAACCATTGTGTCGCCATTAACCCATAGAATTATTGTTCCACGAGCTGATAGTGAGAGTGGTGCTACTCCCTCTATGCCACTAGTGAAGGTCTCTGTGTACGTCACCTCTACCACTACGGCTTTTCCGCCAGCTATACTTACACTATTAATTAGGGGCTCTGAGAACCTGCTGGAGACCTCTGTGTCGCAAACCCACACTGATTCCTGGTATGGGTTACTGTTTGCCATCACGTTCACAAGCTCGTCAATATACTTGGATGGATCAGTTATCGGCCTCACAAGGTGTGCTACGACCACCCCGGCAAGGCTGTAGAACTCAAAGCTCCACTCTGTCCCCTCTGCTTTTGGGTCGCAGTCCCACTCGTAGTGTCCTATGGTGCGTTTTGCGTATAACCCAATGTTTATGCTTGTCTGGACTATGTCTGTCCTACTAAGGGGAAGTTCTTCCCAGACCTCAGTATAGTACTCTACATCGTCTGCTCCAGGGCTGAGCCCTAGGGCGCTTATTATAGTCTCTTTTGCTGTGTCACTCTTGAGGTAGGACCATGGCCTTAGTGGTATCTCGAATTCTACGCGGTCGTAGAGGTTCTTGGACTCTGGGTCTACGACTTCTACGACTACAGTCATGCTCTTGGCTCCCTCGGATAGTGGCCAGCCATCTAGCTCGTAGAGCTGGCTCGTCTCTATCGAGTCTTCAACGTATTCTCCTGGACCGAGATTATACTCCTTTGATTCCACGTGTATGGTGTCTGACCCGGGGACCTTGACGAATACTCCAACACGTACTGGCATAGGCTTCTGGGCCGCGTTCGCGACACCGTACTCTACGTGTAGCTTGTAGGTGTCTGGCGCGGCACGCTCTACTAAGACTAGGCTCTTCCCTCTCCTCTCCTCTATGCCGAGATAGTATCCGTTCTCGTGTGTTCCATTCCATATGACCCTATATATCGTGTCCGGGGCTATATCTCCCTCCACCGGCGCTACAGTGAGGCCTTCAAGCCTATCCTGGCCCTTAACCCCACTAGGAACAGCCACTGTTACAGGAGGAGTATCCCCCTCCTTCGCGCCGTTGAGAGGCATTCGCAGCGTGAATACTGCCTGTGTCCCCCTTATATCGGAGAAGAGCTTGCTCTGAGGCACCATCCTGTATATACCGTTCTCCGGATCTGCCGGATCGTGAATGTAGTAGTTTACCTCGCTCCCCTCAGCCCAGTAGTACCCCACAATCACTACTACGTGGTCTTTAAGGAATACCGCCACGGGGTCACCACTATCTATCGCTGATACCACGTACCTGGTAAACCCTGCTGTGCGTATTGCTGGGAACCACATATGCCTCTCCGGCTCAGCTCCAAGCCACATGCGTAGATACATTGATGTAGAGGGCCCTGTCCAGAACTCTAGGGATGAGACACCCTCATCAGTTGCTATCTTGTAGAACGACGCTATGTCCCACGGCTTAGGGTCTAGGGGGCTACGAGAATAATACTTAATGATCATGGCCATAGAGGTAGCCCAGCAATACCCTGTATCGCCCTGAGAGTAGTATGGTACTTCTAGCACCTTCTTCTGGACACTAGGCCTCCAACTCTCTACTCCTCTCGAAGGCCAGCTTACTATCCATAGGGAGAAATGGTCTGTCCTAACAACCACAACGTTCTCCTCAGCGTCGACTATAGCTTCGACACTATGGTATCCTCCCTCCTCGTCTAGGTAGCCTACCTGGGCTTCCTCCTCGCTGACCCCCTCCGGCAAGAGGCTCTCGTCGTAGTGGAAGCGTAGCTCAACTTCTCCCCTCAGCCTTCCACCCCTGAGTTCTACCCTGTAGACTAGTGTTGTGCCAGCCTCTTCGGAGACATCCTTGCTTACTAGGCCAGCAGAAACATTAGCCTCCCCCTCAACAGCCCCTCTCGGGAAATGTATCTCTACAGCTCCAAGACGCACTCTCCCGCCTTCAGAGCCTACGAGGCTAGACTCAACCCCCTCTACAACAGGCTTAGTCTGAGTTGTTGTCTGCACAGCTGTTGTGGCAGCCGTGGTAGTCACGGTCTCCTCTCCAGCCCTGCTAGTAGTCACCGTCTTGGGCTGCTCTACTGTAGTCCCTGTCTCAGGGCTTGGCTTCTCTGTTGTAGCAGTCTCTCTAGGGGCCGTGGTTTGCGCCCCCGTCTCCATCCCGGTCATCATGGGCTCTGTAGGCTCTGGATGTGTTACTCCAGCTCCTCCGTGTTGCCCGCTAGGAGTGGTTGGAGGCGTAGAAGGAGCTGAAGATATTATAGTAATGGTCTTGGTTTCGACTGGCTGGCTTCCACGGTTACCTGTTAGAACTGCTATGAGGGCTATGGCTGCCAGCACGACAGCTACTATGGCTATTGCATTAGCTGACGGGGCCCCTCCACGTAGCCTCCAAGCCGCTCTGGAGGGGGGAGAGCGGCTGCCAAGGCTTTCTCCCATTACGGCTCTTACTCCTCTAGCTACGGTTTGATTGTCGGGGCTGAGGACTAGTTATATGTCTTTCGATTCCAGATGTGTATAATACTATAAACCCCTAATAGAATAATGTCTTCAGAACACTACCAATTAAATAAAATCAGTAGAATCAGCTTAACCCCAACAACTAATGCAAGAGCCTAGAGCTACCAACAATAAATTGTAGCAATACTATACTACTATACTAATGTTAAACCCTCTCGATCACTTGCCCCTATGGGGGACAGACTACCTCCCCCCTCCTAGGGTGTCGAGTGTACTTTTCGCCCCTAGTACTAGTATACGTCATCTTGACTGGGATACTCCTAGTATAGACTATACTGGGGTTAGTCATTAGCTGGAAATGCAGGTGCGGAGCTGTGGACATCCCACTATTGCCAGCCTCCCCCACGGCCTCACCACGCCTAACTTTGTCCCCCTCCCTCACCACGATACTCCCCCTCCTCAGGTGAGCGTATAGCGTGTAGGCACACTCTGAGTGCTTTATAACGACATAGTTGCCGTCCAAGACTCTGGTTGACAAGCGGATCCTGCCTACTGGCTCATTGTCTGGAACACCGTCACGTACAGCAACGACAACACCGTCGGCAGACGCGAGGACGGGTGCTCCATACGTAGCCCAGTCACTGAGCCTCCTATACCTGCATAGAGACCCTAGCTTCTCGTAGTCTTCTACCCTAATCATGTCGTAGGCATAGCGCTGGCTAACTAGCCCCCATGAATGCGACTCCTCTCTCCTCACACCTCCCCTAACAACAATCCAGCAGTGCTTGAAGGGTGCATAGAACTCAATACCCTCACTACACTTACCCCCGGGATCCCCTTGGAGCCGCTGTATAGCTTCTCCAGCCAGCTGCACAGCCTGCGTCACGAGGCCCCAAGGACTGAGCGCCCACAGGCCCATTGTTAGATAGGTCTCCAAAACACAGAAGTCGCCGCTACGGGCCAGCTTATAGAGCCTGTCTCCCAGCCATAAACCCCCAAACCCTAGCCCCGCAAGACTAAGGGCATGAGAAGCCTTGACTACAAAGTCAAACCCAGCAATCCTACCCACAGCATTAGCCAGGAAGCCAGCTACAAGCAGTCTACTAGCAAGCACCCCAGAGCGCCTTACAATGCTCTCTATGACCCTCTGCACGCCCGCCACCCTACTAGTACTAGGATGCCTAGTCCTCTACTGGTCTTAGCTCATGGAGTCCCCGAGATCCCATAGACGCCGGGGCTGGCTGCAGGGATTACGCCATGCATCCTAGTGCTTGCTCTTCCTGGCTAGTTCTAGGTAGAACCTCGCTACTTGGGGGTAGTCCTTGCCCCCATAGCCTCCATGTGTTGCAGCAGTATAGTATAGTGTTGAGAGTGCGTCGGCCAGAGTTGATGGTAGGTTCTTTGCCTTGAGTGCTGAGGCTATGTACCAGTAGTCTTTGCCCGCCATGGCTAGCCTGAATCTCGGCGGGTGCTCCTCAGCTATCCTCCCCCAATACCTCTCGACAGCCTTGCCGAACCAGAGTTTCCTGGCTATCTCTAGGAATGAGTCTATGCTTGCACCCCAGGATTCAAGGATCATTAGTGATTCTGCTAGTAGTGCTGGTATTGCTAGCCCAATATTGTTTAAGGCGAGCTTCACAGCCATAGCTCTTGGGGGCTCGCCAACGTATATGCTTTCAGCACTGTAAAGGCTGGTCACCCTTAGAGCCTTGCTGTACTCTTCCTTGTTGCATGCAATTATTGATATTAGCCTACACTCTCTAGCCTCCCCCGCGCTACCATAAACTGGCGCCTCAACATACACTACGCCGCTCTCCTCAACAATGCTCTTGGCCTCAAGGCTGGCCATGGGCGTCACAGTGCTAGCATTTAAGAACACCTTCTCCCCACCATACTTTTGCCTTGAGACGTTCATGGCTATACTCCTAAGGGCATAGTCGTCAGACACGAAGACTACAACAGCATCAGAGTCCCCTAGTAGGCGGCTCGGCGAGTCGTACACGCGTGCCCCAACCTCACCTGCAACCTTCTCTGCCCGGCTCCTAGTCCTATTATACAACCCGAGCTCGACGCCCTTCCCTGAGAGGCATCTAGCCAAGTTAGAGCCCATAATCCCAACTCCAATAACACCAACCATCAAGGCTTGACACCTTAGAAGGCTTGAGCATGACTAGGCCTCGTCTATAAGTACTCTTAGCCACGCATATTTTTGGTAGACTCAGCATAGGGCTAAGAGTCTAGGCGAGACAATAATAGGTATGCTATGCACTATACTACTAATAGTATGATACTGACAGTATTAGTCCATGCTTTAGCTGGGATAGCCGGCCCCAGAGACGGTGGAGTACTCGGGAGTAGTGGGGCTGAGGAGAGTTGTCTTTCGAGGAAGCAGAACTATTGAGGAAGAGGGCGAATGCTTTTCTTAGGAATGCTTCTAGGCTAATAGAAGAGAAGGAGTACGATCTAGCAGCCTTCAACCTAGAACAGTACTGCCAGTTGATGCTAAAGTATCGTCTACTAGTCCTAGAGGGGTCTTATCCTCGGACACATTCTCTGCGGCGGCTAATAAGGATGCTTGGAAAGTATGATCCAAAGGTGTTAGAGCTCGTAGAGAATATTCAGAGCCTACACTACATAGCAAGACTTGAAGAAGCCTATATAGCCTCGAGGCATCTGCCGCTAACCTATGAAGAGAAGGAGGTCAAAGACCTCTACAACTTTGTAGTACGCGTCTTTAAGCCACTAGTAGAAGAGGGTGGCAAGGGAGTGAGAGAAGGAGTTCTAGGAGTGCTGAGGAGTTATAGGAGTATAGCTAGGAGGGTGAAAGAGATAGTGCTTGAGTATGATTCTGAGGCGCGGGTATACGTCTTTGGCTCTGTTGTAGAGGGAAAGTATACTGGTGCAAGCGACATAGATATCCTCATAGTGACGAGGAGGATAAACAGGAAATACGATATGATTGCTAGGATATACTATGAGCTGGAGGACTCCCCAGTAGAACTACATGTCACGACTCCAGAGCAGTATGAGAGGTGGTATAAGCGGTTCATAGGAGGCAATATTGAGGAAGTATAACGGCAGCGTGATGGGTCATCGCCGCGCCTCCTGTCTCAGCCATACACCATAGGCTCAGCTCCTTGCAGGGTCTCGGATAGAATTCCTAGGCATGGGACTCGTAAGACCACTCTTTAATACGGTGAACACCCCATACCAGGGATGCCAGGAGGTTCTTGGGGGTGGATACTGTTTGGAGTTTAGGGGCATAGTTGTCCCCCTGGTGACCCCATTCAACGAGGACTACTCGATAGACTTTGAAGCTCTCAAATGGCTTCTCGAGCGCCTTGGGGAGGCGGGTGTGCATGCTGTATTCTCCTCTTCTTCTACTGGGGAGTTCCCGCACCTTACACTCGAGGAGATGAGGGAGCTAAACGAGTTTGTTGCACATGAAGCACCCAAGCAGGTCAGGGTTCTTGCTGGGGTTACAGCTAACTGTTCAGAGCACGCTGTAATGCTTGCAAGGCATGCTAGGGATTCTGGTGCTGATGCTGTTGTCTCTGCTACACCCTACTACTTTAAGCATAGCCGTGAAGGCCTTAAGAACTACTTTTCTGCTCTTGCGGAGAGGGCTGAGATACCATTGATACTCTACACTATACCCTCTACAACTGGTGTCCTTCTGCCAGTAGACTTGGTGAGAGAGCTTGCTCTTGAGCACTCTAATATTGTTGGGATTAAAGCTACTATAGACTCTGTCTGGTACATAGCTAAGCTCGTCCAGGAAGTGAAGAGTGTGAGGAAAGACTTCACAGTACTCACTGGCAATGCCTACCTAACACTCCCAACACTAGAGGCTGGCGGGGATGGGGCTGTTGCAGCACTAGCAAACATCTACCCGTACACCCTCGTAGAACTCTACGAGGCGTGGACCCGCGGGGATTACGGTAGGGCCATAGAGTTGCACTCAAGGATTCTAAGACTCTCAAAGCTATATGAGCTACACAACCACGTAGGCGCAACCATAAAGGCCCTACTAAGCATGTCCGGGAGGCCAGTCAAGCCGGTTGCCAGGCCGCCACTAGGCTTGCCAGAGCCCAGAATAGTAGAGGAATTCGCTAGGGATAACCCGCCCGAGATATAGTAGGGGATGTGGGGCACATAGTACATGGGGTTCCATGGTGGTATAGCAGAGGAGGCAGAAGCACAGTAGGAGAAAACATGTCGTTAGCCTTCTCTATGGCCAGGAGATGCTATCCATTCAGTTCCTGGGCGAGCCTCTTGTAGAACTGGACTGTCTTCTCTAGGCTACTAATCTCCACGTATTCATCGGGGCCGTGCACTCCCCCGCCCTTGGGGCCATAGTCTATTGCTTCTACCCCCTTGGGGCTAAAGTAACGGCTATCACTAGCCCCTGCAGCCTCCATGGGCTCGCTGCTTAGCCCTAAGCTAGAGTTTATCCTCAACGCCAGCTCTACAAGCCTGGAGCCTCGTGGAGTGTAGAGGTATCCCCCGCCACCAGACACTTCTATGCTCCACTCCAAGCTCTTGGGCATGAACTCTCTAAGGGCCCTATAGGCTGCCTCTTCAACCAGATCCCTGCTAGTAGTCATAGCTCTAACATCTATGTCGAATACATGCCATCCCCCCTCAATTCTGTACACGTTAGGGGTAGCTGTGACCCCATACTCGCTAAAAAGCTCCAAGCCCATCTGGAGCCTCGTCAGCGGTATTAGTGCTAGTAGACCCCAGGTAAGCCCCTCATCCCACAAAACCCTCCCACAGCCCCCACAAGGCTCCACATACTCTAACTCAACACTAGCCGGGAGCACATTACTCTTAACCCACTCACCACTAAGCCTCCTAGCCTTAAGCCCCCTAACAGACAGCTCAACAGCAGCCTCGAGGACAGGGTGAGAGTCTACTCCGGGAATAAAGTATGCTGCATGCCTCATATCCCTACTCTTAACCTCTAGCCTGTAAGACTTAACAGAAGTACTGCCCTCCCCCTCTACAAGCACCCTCTCCACCCTGAGTGCTAGGCGGAAAACAGACCTCCTCCTAACTATTACACGAGAAAACGCCCCATCACCATTCACCAGGTAATCAGGCCACAACCCCCTCTCCCGCAGGTGGCCCACCAGCCAGCCAGCACCATGAGCACCCCCAACCTCCTCATCACCAGTAAAGGCCACAACAACAGTCCCCCTACCCGGCTCAAAACCGTCGAGAGCAACAGCCATAGCAGCAACATTACCCTTATCATCAGCAGCACCCCTACCATAAAGCCTCCCACCCTCAACAACCGGGGTAAACGGGTCCCGCGTCCACCCAGGCCCAGGCGGGACAACGTCAAAATGGGCCATGAAGAGTGTTACAGGCCTCCCAGACCCAAGCACCGCGAGGAGAACCTGGCCAGGAGCATCAGTGAGCCTCAACGGGAGATCACTATAACTCTTCAACACGCCTAGAACCCTGCGCGCCTCCTCCACACCAACCCTTAAGCCCTGCTCAGGCCCACTAACACTCCTAATCTTTATGAGTTCCTCCAAGAGAGAAACAACACTACCAGGCAAGAGGCCTCACCACTTAAAGGCAAGACACAGGAGACAATAACCTTACCCCCCAAGCACAAGTAGAGAACCAGGCACCCCTCTCATAGCAGCTGGCATGAAGAGAGAAACACTAGTAATAAGCCCAGGAGGATACGCGCTTGAAACGGGTGCAGTAAATGCTCATCGAACTGGCTATCCTAGGACTCATCCTAGGACTAGTCTACGGGCTGTTCGTCAAGAAAAACCTCGTACAAGGAGTCATAGCTGGAATACTGCTCGCCATACTACTCCCCATCATAGCCATTATCACCCTAATACTCGTAGCAGCCATCATAATAATCATAATACTACGCATCATCAAAGACATAATGGCCAGCTAGCACGACCAAGAATAATGAATAGTGATGGGAGTGTATACGGCAAGAGATCTAGATAACAAGAAGTAAAAACACATTTAAAGTTAAAAGGCTTCAGCTGCTGCAGAGAAAGCTACTGTCTTCAACGTATAGGTCCACGTATACTGCACCCAAGGGATACATATTGCCGTTGTAGTCAAAGAGCACACTGGACTTGTAGAGCCACGGCCAAAGCTCACAATTACCATCATATTCATGCTCATCGCGAACATCAACATCTACAGTAATTAATGATAATAATGTTGTCTCTTTAGTTAGGCCAACAGCTACTCCGAGTAGGTTTGTATCTAGCCCTCCTACTTGGAATGGTAAGCCCACACTTGCAGATAGTAGTGATATGCTACCTATGTCTTTGGCGTAAAAGTATGAGGATCTTGAAAAGCTTCCAGGTCTGTGGCCATAATCCTTTTCCTGCCAGTTTAATGCTATGTTGTCAAATGAGTCTACTGCAATACTATTACTGAAAGGTTCTGGGTCTATTTCAATCCAGCCAGCAACATACGGGCCAGAACCATCGCTTGGATTCACGAGGTATGGTCTAACCATAGTAGTATTCATATAGTCATCCGTGGGAGTCCACCAGCAATAGTCAATAGGAGATAAGCAACTCTTTAAGTAGAGTCTATACTCTGCGAGTGCAGCCATGCCTTCAAAACCCACTGAGACCAAGTGGTTGACACTATTGCTCAATGGCACAGATATAGGGCTAGGGCCTGTCTCTCCGTGGTCTATGTATGCATAATAGTGGTATGAGCCGGATTCACTTGTAATACAGTAGGTGCCCCAGCTCGCTTGTCTGCATCCAGTATCAAACTGAGGTGGATTATCAGTTATATCAGCCTTTAGCGTTACTCCTAACCATGTCTTTGTTTCTGTTAGCTCAAATGATGGGCCTGGAATAATGTAGCCTAGCACATCTACCCCGCCGGGAGCTAGTTCGTATTTTACGCCGCCAATACTAAACACAACTTCTAGGTCTTGGCTTGAGTCTGCAACCATCATCAACCGCTCATGTATATCATCAACTGCTTGTTTGTCGGGTCCGTGGAGGTATACAGTGGCTTGTGGTAGTTTTAGGTCGTAGTATACTGTGTAGTCTTCAAGAACCCATTGTGCATAGGAGTTTACTATGATTACGTCTGGAGGGAATGATTGTTGCTGTTTTACTGTCTCTCCTCTTGTTTGTTGAATGATGGCTGTAGCCTTCCTGCCTATGAGGCTTAACATTTCATTCCATGTTATGGTTGGTTTTCTGGGCATGTTGTAGGATAACTTTATTGTTACGCTTTCACCTTTATCTACTACTCGTTCTGGGTTTATTGTGGCTGACTTAGTGAATGTGTATACTCCGCTGTTTTTCACTGTTATTGCTCCGAGTATTATTATTGGTGGTTCTGCAGAGCCTGGCTTGGCCCCCTTGCTCTTTAGCCAGTTCCTCCACTTGTCTAGGTAGCTTATGACCTTGTTCTTGTCTAGCCTTATTACTGCTAGTGGTCCTCTTGTCTTTGCTGTGTAGTTGCCCAGTTCTACTATGTCTCCGCTTGGGGCCCAGCCGTAGATGCTTAGTGTGATAGTCTTGTCTACGCTGATGCTCTGTAGCCCGGTTAGGCTTAGCGCCACGCTTATCTCCTGGCTTCCCAAAGGCTTATACAAGTAGTCTACGACAGCTCCTCCAACCATAAAGTCTCGGAATACCAAGCGAGGAGAAGCCAGCCTGGAGCCAGCAATGGCAGCCGATAGCGTTAAGGCTAGTACTAGTGCTAGAGCAGTCTTCTTGGACGGGCCAGCCAGGGCCCGTCACCTCTATACACTGTCGTTTAATTAGTACAGATGTTATATAGTAATATACATATAGCTTAGTGGAGCTGGGTGTGTGCACATACGACAGTAGACGATATATCTGGGTTTCTGGTCTATAGCACTCCTTGTCTTCGTGGTATTGTTCTTCTTGGGTGGCAGCCTTGTTGGGGGTGTTGCTACGGCGTTATAGTCTTCAACCCCTGTGTGGGCCTGTTTAGTC
>JALTZF010000011.1 GCA_027046265.1 Pyrodictiaceae archaeon | reverse complement strand
CTATTATTAGGCATTGATATAACTCTTTCTCTAAATATATCTTGTAGCTAATTCTTTGAGAGTTTTTGCCCTTTCTAGACGTCTTAGAGTCTCATCCGCTAAAGCTTGGGCCTGGGGCAGGAGACTCTTACAACTATTTCATCAGTTAGTGTTACTCCTATTGTGCATGGTATTAGGTTCACATAGGTGATGTATATAGCCCCTTGTCTCCATGCCTCAGTTTTACGCCAGCTAAGATATCCCCGTTAACTGTGTCAACTAAGATCCACCCGTAGCCTCTCAATATTATTACTTGTCTGGTATTCTACTTGACTTATGATAATAATACCATTATCTTTTTGAACTACTTTAATTATTCTCTTAGCGTTATTAGAACATAGTGATATGCCTATATCACGTAATTATGAAGCCGATTCCACCTCGATTGAGTAGTTTCTTTAGCTTCACATTGCATAGACTAGCTTGTCCGATACTAGGTTGCTTAGTAGTCGTTGTCTAGTTTAGTAGTTACAAGCATCTATTTGGTAGGCATGTGTTTCCTAATAGAGCACGTGGAAACTGTTTCAGATGGCTTGGTGTTATGGCTCTTCTGGGTTTTGACGCTAAGAGCAGGTATATGGGTTTTGTCCAGCCCTCCATAACGTCTACATCCTCGAAGAATAGCCATAGTAGTGCTCCGAGGGAGGCAATGCTCCAGTAGTATAGCTCCATGTATGTACTCATGCTTGGATCCTGCAGGTTTACAACTAGCCTCTTGGCGGTCCCCATTAGATGGTTATAGCCAACATACACGTCGAGTACACTCTTGTCTTCACCTTCTACAACATTTACGCGGTGATAGCCTCCCTCTACTATACGGTAAAACCTATCAGACTCTTGCATTACAAAGACCCCGTTATCCTCAAGGCTCTCAGAAATTGCGGCCAAAAGCTTGTTCATAGACCAGGGGTTGAAGTGTGGTGCTGAAGAACCCCACATTACCGCTAGATCAAAACGCTTGCCAAGAGTATGCAACATAGCAGCATCCATGGCTATAGTTTCGGGCTCTACTCCTAGCTCTCCGGCTATCCACCTAGACCCTTTCAATAGTGCTGCTGACCTAATATCCACAAGTGTAAGCCTCACCCTGTAGCCTTTTTCCAGCAGTAATTTAGCGAAGAGATAAGCGCCGATACCAGTACCGCTACACACATCAACAACTCTGATTAGATTTCTACTCTTAAGCACTCCAGCTAGGAACTCATGCTCAAGAACCTTACTAACAACACCTAAGCCCAGCCTTAGCCTCTCATAGAAGTAACTCTCGCCAGGGTTCTCAGGCCACGGGAATACCTTGTAGAGCTTTTCAAGGGATAATTCCAGACCACCAATACGATATAGTCTGGATAGTACTGGTAAAAGCTGTTACGGCTAAACCCATCACGTAACTTGTTGCCAGCCTGACTTTATTGTGTTGATGTAGTACCCATATAATGTAGCGCCATTCTCCTCTATCTAGCCGGCGATCCGCAGGCTAGAGATATCATGGAAGAGGCTCGATGTCTAGCAGTTAACTCTATAGTTTATAGTGAGGTGGTCTTCAACCTCTGAAACTCCTATATACTAGCAAGTACGGTCAATACAAGTTCTACGGCATGAAATCATAGCAATGCTTGACCGTGACAATATTAGAGGGTTATATACTCCAAAACTTCCTTGGCGAGTTCCAACGAGAGAGCAGGCTTGTATACCTCTCCATAACCCTCGAGGTAGTTAGAGAAACCGGCAATATAGCGAGTAAATACAAGCTATTACTCAGTGATGCACTAATAGCGGCAACATCGGGCACTACGGCATAAGCGTGATCACAACCCTCGACGGGGACTTCCCGGAATATCGTGGCTAAAAGTAATCCCTTAACACATCGAAATTCTCTATATCGAAATTCACACCTGCAAATATATGCCTAAGTAATCATCAATCATGAGAAAGCTTCGGCCATGTTCTGAGATCTCGCTAAGCAATACACTCTACACCTAGTTTTATAGTTACTAAGAGGTGTTTGCGGCGGACCCGCTATGGGTTTGAACCTGCGAGCCTCCGGCTTTTGAGGCTGGCACTTATAAGGAAATGTCCCAAGAAGCTGATATTAATCTGGGACAAATCCGACAATTCCTAATCTATTTATATTGGGTTGGGTAACGCATGGGACACTCATGTATCGTATTGCATATTCCCTATTAAACTCTATTTTTATGATTATAAGTATTAAAAACATAGAATGTTAATAATATTTAGAAACTAAAACGTTTTAAACAAAAGCTTTAAATGATTATCGTGATTGATGAGAAGCACACTGATACATTTATTTTGGATTTTCTATCGTGTAGAACCTTAAAGAGATATAACACTATAATACCCTCTAAGTAAGATGAGCATGGAGGTATCCGAGAGGATGGTGCTACTACCAGGATATAAATGGCTCGAAGTGGTTCCAGGAAGGCGTGGTGGTAGGCCAACCGTTAAAGGAACTCGTGTAACAGTTGATGATATACTTGAGGCACTGGCTAACGGTTGGAGCGTTGATGAAGTCGCAGAAAATTACAAAATACCCATAGAGGCCGTCCATGAGGCTCTACGCTTTGCCCTAGAAACTCTGAGAAAAGTCGAGGTGGTCGCAGTCGAAGCTACTGGCTGATGAGAATATACCCTGGCCCCTCATAAGACTCCTTCGAAACATGGGAATAGACATAGTATGGATACCAGAGACAGCGTATCGAGGCATAAGCGATAAGGAAATAGTAGACCTAGCTAACAGTAACGGAAGAATAAGACTTACACGGGATAGCGACTTCCTAGGAATTAATTTAAGGAGAAAGATAGAGTATGGACTTATCTATATCGCGGAGCCAGCAAGAAAAGATAACCTTGTAAGGCTCTCTAGAAACATTGTCAGAGCCTTAGAATATCTTGAGAGAAAGCCTCTCATAGCAATAGTCACATCAACCACTATAGAGCTACACCCTCTCACACCGTAATCTCTAAGCTGCCAGAACAATTAGTATACATTACAGATCGAACCCTCTATTATTAAAAAGATGCAATAAAATGTGGTGGGCTCGCTGTGGGGTTGAACCCGGCATCACGCGGCTCCGAAGGTTGGCCCTTAAATACTCTTGTCCCAGAAATTAATGATATCCTGGGACAGATAGGTATCGATTTTATACTCATTATCTAGTACATGGGACAGTAAGCTTAGAGAGTGCTGTTGTGAAAGTTTCTGTGAGGTTATAAGTTCCTCTTGGATGTGCAGTTAAGAAATGATATAAGTGGTCAAGACCTTACAATAAACCTTGGTGGTTTTTCTCGCCCTCTTATTTTCAGCCGAGGTTTTCACTACTTTATCTAACGTACTCTACTCCGTCTAGACCTTTGAATTCACGATCTCCTGTAAGGAATCGTATATTGAAGCGCTTCGCGAGCACGTAGCCTAGGGCATCTATAAGGGATAGGTTTCTACCCTGTCTCCTCAGCTCAAGACGTAGTGTAGAGGCTCTAGCGTAGTCCTCGTCCCTTGGCTGAACTATGGCTATAAAGGCTCTCACAATTCTCAATATCTCAACAGCCTTCTCTTCACCATAGTCTCTCGTTAACGCATAGGCGAGCTCTAGCATATTAAATTCACTAGTAATGAGCTCCTCCCCGGCATATCGCTCATAGGCAGGATTACCCTTAAGGATCTCCACTAGAGCGTAGGTATCGGCATAGTAGCGTGCCAAGACAGCTCAACCATGCATGCTCCTCAACTCATTCTTAAGCTCCTGAGCATCAACTCTCCATCCCCTTAAAAGCCCGTAGACCCCTTCAATCCGCACCCGCACACGCACACCTTCAGGTAAATCAAGCTTCTTCAGCGGGCGCAGTACACCCTTCTCATAAACAGCCTCAATAACCTTACTCAAACTCCAGACACCTAATTTAAAAGTATGTGAAAGAGGACTAATACCCTTTAAGGTAATAATTCTTTGCAAGCCAACACTGTCGTAACACAATTCTACCCTTGGAGATACTTAGCCCACTCTGTGAACAGACCTCTAAAACTATAGCAGTACATAAACTAATAGCATGAAGGTGAAGGTGCTGCGTGTGGCGGGCCCGCCGGGATTTGAACCCGGGACCTCCGGCTCCGGAGGCCGGCGCTCTATCCTGGCTGAGCTACGGGCCCTCCTATGTTGTTTTCCCTATTGTGTTTAGTTGGGGGCTAGGCTTCTTAGGCTTATTGTCGAATTCTTATGCATGGCCAGTATGGGCACTGGGTATTTTCTGTTTGTAGGTGGCAGGGGGTTCCAAGGGTAAGTGCCTATGTCCTAGCATACTTTTGGTTGTATGGTGGGGGTTATGGTAAAAGGTAGTGGAGGAGGTTTTAGGTGTTTATGTTTTTGTCTTTTCAATGTTTTTGTTTTTCTTCTATTGCTTTGACCATGGCTTCTGCGAGTTCTCTCATCTTAGCTTCTGGGTCGCTTGATTTCATTACTGCTGATGCTACAAGTACTCCTACTGTGCCTAGTCTTATTGCGGCTGCTGCGTCTTCCCCACTTGTTATTCCTGCCCCGGTTAGTACTGGGATGTCTGTGTTCACTATTCTTACGAGTTTTAGTGTGTCTAGGACGATTTCTGGTTTGGCTTTTGAGACTGGTATGCCGGTTCCTATTAGTTCTGGTGGCTCGATGGCTATCATTGTTGGGGCTAGTGCTGCTACTGCAGCAGCTGCTGTTGGGGTGTCGGCGCAGACTAGGGTTTCAAGGCCTGTCTCTGTTGCCCGTCTTATCACGGTATCTATGTCACTTAACAATAAACGGTGTTCACTGTGGTTTAGAAGTGTGCCTTTTGCGCCTGCCTCCTTTACTGCTTCTACTGGCAAAAACCCTGTATGTGCTCCTGGCTCTATGGGGTCTACGTGCTGGGCATAGACAACTACCTTATCTACAGCCTCTGCTATCCGCGTAATTTCAGTGGCTGGGACAGCTAGAATTACTCGGACAGTGTCACTGTACTCTTCTGCTATTTTTTCTGCTGCAAGAGCTATTGCAAGACCCCTCTCACCAAATGCAGACCTATAAGCCTTATAGTTTACTGCTAGTATTACATGCCTTCCCTGTCCTTTCTCGGTGTTTGTCTCTGTTATTTTTTGACCTAGGCTAGCATGTAGACCGGATAAAAGAACTGTTCCCACTACTTGTACACCTCAAGCACTGTTTTTTAAGGGGAGAAACAAGTAGAGTTTGGCTGACTTGTGCAGCTGGGAATAAAACACTTTGTTTGTGTCTACTAGGGCTAGTCGTTATTCTTCATAGGTAGCCTCTTCTTACTCATAAGACTCTCCACTCAGGAGAGCGCTGTGCCTTAGCTTCGGCTTTATCCTTTCTTCATACTCTTTTGCTTCAACAAACCTGTCCTTGAGTTTTTCGAGAACCTCGGGTAGTGTAGTGTACTCCATTTCTTCTGGACCGAGTCTGTGTGGCATGAATGGGCCGTGGCGGCGTATGTAGTCTGCTATGGTTTGTGCAAGCCTCCTAGTCTCATCGAATGCGGGGTCGTCGAAGAGGTCTGCTGGCCCTATGAGCCTGCCTTTAGACACGTTGAAGCCTAGTGCTACGATGCGTGGTGGCCCGTCGAAGCGTGTGCACTTAGCGTCTTTGAGCCCTACTGGCATTAGTGGGCCGAAGTGGCTGCCCCTCATCCATCCCGCTACGAGGTGTGGGAATGCGAAGGCTTCTAGGATTTCTCCTACTGCAGGGAACCCACTCTGTGCACGGACTATGGCTACAGGATCATCCTTACCAACATATCTTCCGGCTATGAGGTTGAGCCTCTCACTACTCACAACAGCTGCTATCTCGTCATCAGATTTGCGGTATATCCTCTTTATGACGTACCTCGCAGGGGTGCCTATGAGGGCAAGTATGTCATACATCTCCTCGGGAGCATTCATAACAACGTACTTGCCTTCAAAGACATCGAGAATCTCGAACTTGAAGCCACCATGGAGCCTTGGGTCTATTACTAGGCCCGCTGTTGTGAAGGGGTCAGCGAATACCCTGAAGAGTGGTAGGTTAAACGCCCCAGGCTCAGTCTTGTCTGCCATAAACACTATTATTGGCTCGCTCTTTCTCTCGACAATCTCCATCTCAGCAACGCCAGGCCCGAGGCCACGCACGTTACCAGAGAACGCATCACTAAGCAGGTCTTGCCCTGCAGCATATAGTCCAAGCTCTCTAGCTACTTCTGTGGCCTTCTTGAAAGCCTCCCACGCAAGACCATGTATCTCTGGACTATCAATACCCTTCCTATGAGTCATAATAAGCTCTAAGTCGTCACCAACATGAGTCACATAATAATCTACTATTACACCCTTACTTTTTGCTTCAGCAAGAACCCTTGAGGCAGCAGCCATAGTATCAGGATGCACTTTATGGTGGCCAGCAAGACTACCTATGTCAGCCTTTATGACACTAATAGTTATACGCCTCTCCTCACTCACTACTAAACACCTCAATATGTAGTTTACTCAATGAACCATAACTATTTAGGAGGCTTTAATTAAGCTTTCTACTTTCATCTATAACAGAATCCTTTATTTAACACTATCAATAAAAATTGATTATTAAAATGCCCATGTCATTGCACATGAAGGGGTATATCTACTATAGGAAGACATATTGGGTAAAGTAATAAGAATTACATTAGTAGCAAGAAAGAGCTAAGAGTGTTATGTTTCAACTAAGTTTAGATTTTTAATTGTAATTAGAAAAATACTATTATGAACTATTACTAGTCATGGTCTTTGCCGAGGTATTCTCTTTGATTGAGATAACTGCCTACAGAAATGAATATACG
>JALTZF010000010.1 GCA_027046265.1 Pyrodictiaceae archaeon | reverse complement strand
CCGGGTGGCCCGGGCTCCCGTAGAAGACGGGGTTGATGGGGCGGGGGTGTAAGCCCCGAGGGCCGTTAGGCCCGAGGGGTTCAGCCCGCCGCTCCCAATCGCCCGGACGCCGTGGGCTTCTCGCCCAGGGGCGGGCCACGCATGGTATAGGGCTGCGTGGCCCGCAGGGGCTCAGGGCCCGGGGCCAAAGCCTCCTGGGCTGTTGCGCGGGGTTCGGCCCCCGTCGCCTTGTCCATATTCTTGGCTCCTTCTGGCTGTACATGCAATGTGTTATTTAGTGGTCTTTCTGCGTTGTTTGTTGTGGGGGTGCTGTTTTTGGGTTTGCGTGGTGGGGTTCACGAGGTTTTCCCCTTGATTATATTGGCTGCTGTTAGTGTTGCTGCAGCTTTCCTTGTGTTGTCCTATATCACTAGTTCGTGGGGTAATCCTCATACAGAGCATGTTACTGAGATGCTCTATGTTGGTGTTGATAGTGGTATTGTTGAGTGTGGTGGTAGGGTGTTTATGTATGTCCAGTTTACTCATAAGGGTTTGAAAGACATTGTTGTCTATAAGGTTGAGGTTAAGGGTTATGGTGTATATAGTGTTGTAGGTTTGCATGGTGGTGTAGGAGACTCTCCTCTAGAGGCCTCTTCTTGTGATCCTTTGAGGTTCAGTGTTATTGGTTCTCCTGGTCTTGTGTTGAGGCATGGTGATAGTGGGTGGTTTTACTTGGAGGTTCCAGCAAGTGTAGCAGGCAGGCTGCCTAGGAGCGGGTATGTTGACGTGAAGTTTTACACTTTGTTTGGGAGCGTATTTGTGGCTCATCTCCCTGTAAGGCTTGCCTAGAGTGTTTTTGCTGGAGCACTCTCTGAGTGGCTGGCGTGGTCTTATCCTGGTGTGTTGCTAAGGGGGTGTTTGTGTGGTATGCCTTGTTGGAAGCTTGTGCGTGACCGTGTTGTTGGCGAGGTTTCTGGTTCTAGTGGTGTCTTCGTCTTTAGGGTTGAGGGTTCTGATTTTGAGGGGTTGCTTAGGGCTAAAATAGTTGAGGAGGCTATGGAGTTGGCTGCTTCTGGGAGCGTTGAGGAGGCTGCTGACCTGCTTGAGGCTCTTTACGAGTGGCTTCGTGTTAAGGGTGTTAGTCTAGAGGATGTTGAGGCTCTGCGTAAGATGAAGAAGGCTGTGCATGGCGGTTTTTCGGGGGGCTATGTTGTGGTGTGGGTTGATAGGGATGAGTGTTAGGGGTGCTCTAGCCCAGCTATGAGGTGTCTTAGTACTTTTCTTATGCTTATCACCCCGAGTAGTTTGCCTTCCTGGTCTACTACTGGTAGGTGCCTTATCCCATGTTCTATCATTTTGTAGGCTAGTGCCGATATGGGGTCTTCGGGGTTTGCTGTTATGAGCTTCCTCGTCATAACATTCTCGAGTTTTTCTTGGAGGATAGTGGGGCCCTTACTTGCTAGTAGCCTTACTATGTCTCGTTCTGTTATTATTCCCACTATTTTCATATCCTCGTTTACGACTGGTATACTGCCAATGTTGTGTGAGGCCATGCGTTTTATAGCGGTTTCAACTGTTTCGCTGGGATGAGCGTAGATGGGCTTAGTGTCTTTTATAAGGTCAGTTGCGCGGAGAATAAGTGTCAAAGCTTGGTCCACCGTGCTACCCTATAGGGGTCTGTTCTGGTATACAAACCCAACGCTTCTGGGAAAGTTGGAGGATGAAGTATTATGCCTGGGTATTATATGGTTTGTGATGTGTGTATGGTGGGAAACACTGAAATAAGGCTTAGCGGGAATACTTCTGTTTGATTGATGATTACAAATGGTGTTAGTCTATGAGCATGAAATACATGTATTTTGATGCGTCAACACAGGAGTACAGAATAGAAGAAGTACCCCTTTCTGGTGATGTACTAGGCCCTATAGACTATGCAGTGAGGCTTCACTACGATATTTATAAGAGTTATAGTGGAGGCGTGTTCTCTGCTTCTAATATCGTCCTGCTAGGGCGTGGTGTGTTTTCGGGTAGTAGACTCTTTGGTAGTCATAGACTTGTAGCTGTCTTTAGGAGTCCTATTAGTAGGGGTTTTCACGTATCAACTATTGGTGGTGTAGCCTATAGCTTTATGAGGACAGGCTTGCACGGGCTAGTTGTGCATGGTTGGAGTGAGGATCCCTTAGTACTAGTCTTAAAAGGCGATGAAGAAGGCAGAGTTGATGCCTGGTTTGAAGTTATTGAGTGGGGTAAATTGTGGAGTATATGGCGCGACTACAAGGGGCTACGTGGAGTAAAGGCCTTGACACGTTTCCTTGTAGATAAGTACTTTGATAGTGTGATAAAGCTTAATGGTAGAGCCTTAGTTGTAGGGCCTGCTGCGGCACGTACACTTGCAGGCGGGATATTCGGTATCGGGGTGAAACATGACGGAAGTCTCGACCCTGCAGCGATGGATTCTGCTGCTAGGGGTGGTGGCGGGACTGTATTACTGAGAGCACATGGTGTTGTAGCGATAGTGTTTGGCGGTGAGTACCTGCCAGAGAAGGAGAATCCACGACTCTCTGATCTTGAGCTTGTAAACAAGATAACAATGAGGGTAGCTGGTAAGAAGTATAGTGAACTCGTCATGAAGGCCACGTCTAAGTATAGGTTTGACCCTAAGCTGGGTACTGGTGGTACATTTGGTGTAAACTATATTCACTATCGTGGCTTACTACCATTTATGTGTTATAATAGTGTTTACTTATCGAAGACTGTACGGATGAAGATAGCCGACATGATAATAGAGATGCTGTGGAGGCCTGTACAGAGGGATGTGTTTGAGGTAAAGGGTAAGAAGCCTTGGGGGACATGTGGTGAGCCTTGCCCAGCTGTGTGTAAGAAGGTGTGGCGAGGTACAAAGCTTGACTATGAGCCAAGTAATGGTGTAGGCCCATTCATTGGTGTCTTTAATGCTGAGAAGGTTCGAGAGCTGGTGGAGCTTGTTGATGAGTTGGGTATAGATGCTATTGAGGCTGGCCACATTGTGGGCTGGCTCTTCGACCTAGTCTACCGTGGCTTGCTTACCCCGGATGAATTGGGGCTTGAGAGGAGGCCTCTATTTGACCCGTTGAACCTAGACCCTGCTCGGGCATCTGAGGTAAACTTTGTTCTTGCAAAAAGGATTCTTGAGGGCCTCATAGAGCATAGAAACTGGGTATATGAGTTAATAGCCTCTAAGGGTCTTCGGGAAGCTGCACATGAGCTTAACAAGAAGCTTAGTGATCGTGTACGCTTGTTTGGTTTGTCATACAATGACCTACTAGTATATGCAGCGTATGGCGATAAAGGCTACATGACACCAAACTACTACTGGAGTCCGGGTATGGTAGCTCCAGTACCTGTCTTGGGGAGGTATTGGACAGTCTATAGTCCAAGCTTTGGTGAACCCGAGGACGTTGCTGAGGCTGCCGTTGTTAGAGCAAGACTAGAGTACCTCATAGATAACGCGGGGGTGTGCAGATTTCATCGTGGTTGGGCTGAACGGATCCTAGAAGAACTCTATAAGGAGATTTGGGGTATAGAGGCTGACCTTGTAAAGCATGCTAGCAAGACGCTCAAGAAGATACTAGAGTACCAGGAGAGAGCTGGTGCTGAGCCTAGGCCTTGGGAGTCTAAGAAAACATTCGACATGGTTGCAGGAATAGCGGCAGAGACAGGGTTTGAGAAGTGGGCAATGAGGCTAGCATCTTATGGTGAGGAGGGATTAGAGTGGTGGAGAAGATTCTATAGCAAAGTAAGGTCGATGCTGGAGAGCTGAGCTACCAGTACAAGTGGTCTTGTCTTATAAGTTTAATATTTAATATTAGGGCCCTACTCTTGGTTTTAATTCATCGCATCCTTCCTGTGTTAACTCCGTATAGTGTTTATTGCTATGTAGACACCCATTAGCACATAATATGATGAGGCTATTAAGCGTAGCCTCCTCTCTTCTATGCGTAATAGTACTTTTGCTGAGAGTGATGCACCAATGTATGTGCCAGTAAGTAGTGCAAGGCCTAGTACCCAGTCAACATTGCCTTCTATCCCGTGTCCGACGACTCCTGTTAATGCTGTAATGCCAACCATGAGTTTGCTAGTTGAGATGGCTATCTTTGCAGGTAAACCGAGGACAATTATCATTAGTGGTACCTTAACTAGTCCACCACCAATGCCTAGTAGAGCTGATAACGAGCCAGCACCGATAGCGCCTAGCCAAGTGAGGAAATAGCGAATAATGCTTATAGGCTTGCTGGCGTTTTCTGGGTTATTCTCGTTTTTGAAGTTTTTCTTTCGTTTATATATGAGTGGTGCTGATACTAGTAGTAGAGTTGCTAGTATAAGTCTTAGAGTCTTACTAGGCAGTGCCTCAAATAGGTACACGCCTAGTAGTGCACCAGTAATAGAGGCAGTCTCAAGAAATAAAGCAAGCTTAAGCTTTACAAGGCCTTCTGAAAATAGGCGCCGTAGGCCTCCGAGACTAGTGCCAAAGATAGCGACAAGACTTGCAGGTGCAGCAACCTTTATGTCAACACCTAAGAGGACTAATACGGGAGTCATTATTGAGCCTCCACCTATACCCAGGAGAGTACCTATAAATCCTGCCAAGAGGCCTGTGGGAAACGCAAGGAATAGAGCTGTATCCACAATGCACACCTCTGCTTCCTTCCAGCCTACTTTCTCGCAACTGAATGAAACAAGGAAAAGGCAAGAGTTTTTCTCAGTTACTCACAAACATGAAGGCCTAAGACATAATATATACACCTCTTAGGTGTCCTAGACCATCCTTATCATGGCAACGTATGCTAGCACAGTCACGGCTACAGATGCCATCCCACCAATAAGTAGGGCGAGCAGCGTACTCTTTTTGTCAACCCCGAGTAGCATAGCTACAACAGCACCAGTATACATTCCAGTCACAGGTAAAGGGGCAGCAACAAAGACTGTCAAGCCCCATAAACCATACCGCTCAACAAGCCCCTCAACTCTACGCCTCGCATTATGAACTCTCTCAACGAGGACACCCAGCAACGGTATCTTCTCAGAGAACCTCACAAGTAAACCCCATAGAAAGTCGACAAGAGAGGAGAGAAACAAAGCTAAGACAAATACCTCAACATAGGCTACAACAATACCATAAAGACCATAGCACTCAACAAGTATGGGAGCAGAATACCTAGGCTCAAATACAGGAACAAATCCTAGTACTATACTAGCTAGACATGATTCGCTAGCGCCAGTCATAGCAGTCTTATCTCCTCCGCATGCATCACAAGAACCTAGAAAGGTATAAGTACTTGCAGAGAATCCTCATTAAAACATCTTGAACGTAACAAATTTAAGCCGACCTTAGTAGATGAGTACCCCCTACTCATGGGGGCTGCCGCGGTAGTATAGCCTGGCCTAGTATGCGGGCCTGTCAAGCCCGTGACCCGGGTTCAAATCCCGGCCGCGGCGCCACCTCCCACTTATCCTATAGCGTTTTAGAGCACAGCTAACCCTTCTCTTCTCAGAGGGATTGTTGGGAAGGGTGAACATCTTACTCAAGCTGGTTTCTCGGCTTGAGGGCTGTGTGTTGGTTAGAGTATGCACTATTGGGCATAGTGATAGAGGGTTTGGTGAGTTTGTAGGCATTCTAAAAAGGTATGGTGTTAATGTAGAGTTGTTGATGTACGTAGTAAGCCCGGCAGCCGTCGTGTTCCATGGTTTTCAGCGCGTTTGCTTAGGAAGAGCCTAGCAAGTTATGGCGTTTACTATGTGTGGCTTGGCGGCCTTCTTGGGGGTCTAGGTGTTGTCCCTTCCTACCCTGAGAGGGTAGAGACGTGGGAATACCGTATTAGAGTAGGGGTTATAATGTCATTGGCCTCTTCAAGTTTAACTGTATGTGTTATGTGTAGGGAGCGTTACTGGCTTAACTGTCATCGTGCTTTTATTGCTGAAACCTTGTATCATGCAGGGTTTGATGTTGTGCACATAGTTGATCTCGGACATGTTGAGAGGCATAGAGAGATTGGTGTGAGACCTTCCTGGCTTAGATCACCAGTGATTGTGTAGGCTTTGGCTGTGTGAGATGTAGAGACTATTTATATCAGGGCCTAGTAGATGGTTTAGACGTGGGTGCCAAGTATGAGTGTGACCTACGCGACTTTAGGCGAGCTAAGAGTCGGAAGCTACATAGTGATTGATGGCGAACCTTGTAGGATTGTAGAAATGAGTAAGGCTAAGACTGGTAAGCATGGTAGTGCAAAGGCTCATGTGGTAGCTGTATGCTTGTTTTCTGGCAATAAGAAGACGTTGACAGCCCCAGTTGATGCGAGGGTAGAGGTTCCTATAATTGATAAGCGTGTGGGGCAAGTGATAGCTGATCTTGGTGATATGGTGCAGATTATGGATATGGAGACCTATGAGACTATTGAGATAGAGAAGCCTAGCGATAGTGACATTGTAGAGAGACTTAAGCCTGGTGCTGAGGTTGAGTATTGGGTTGTAATGGGGAAGTACATGATAATGAAGGTTCGCGGTGGCGCGTAAAAGTGCGAATGCGTATTTGTATTTAGGCGGAGAATTTTTGTTACACTATTAACACTAACTACTATACTATCATACGTGGTGGAGCACCGCTCGTGACACGTATAGCCGTTGTCTCTAGATGGAATGCAACTTGTGGTGTGAGCCTACATGCGGAGCTTATAACCCGTTTTCTCAAGCGCGGCGGTGCTCATGTGCGAGTATATGCTCCAACGATCAAGACTGCTATTAGAGATTGGCATCATATTCTTCTTGGGCGTGATGAAGATTATGTTATTCGGTGTTACGATGAAACAGATAATCCCTCTAACGCATCCGCGCGTGGCTGTCAGGGCTTTATATCAGGATGGAATCCTGATATTATCATAGTTGAGGGTTATAGTAGGCTTCCATCACGTAGTATAGGTGAAGAACTTTTACGTGCATGGAGTTCTGGGTCAAGAATAGTGTATGTCATACACTACTTTAACTATGATGAAGCGGCAGAGCATATACGATATCTTCCCCCTGGCGCGGTCGCCGTCTTTGATGAAAGATGGCTGCGTGAGGTTCTCTATCCGTATCGTAACGTTATAGAGGCTTATACTAATGTAATAGGGTATCCTTGTGCTGAACCAGTAGAGGCTCAGCCTTATCGTCCAGCAGGAACTGAAGGTAAGTTCTTGTTCTTTAGTTTTGGTCGCCAACCTGTAGAGGAATTATTAGACTATATAAGAACTCTCGATATGCTTTCAAGTAAATACGATATAGTATATTATATTGTTAGGAGTAGTGAAGAGCGGCTACCATGGGTAAAGGATTGGCTAATAGTAGAGCACCGCAAACTGGGACTCAAAGAAATTTACTCTAGACTCTATGGTGCCAACATTCATCTTATACCTAAAGGGTGGACGTGGAAAGTAGTTGTATCATCTACTTTATACCAGACAATGGCATCCACTACGCCAGTAGTTGTTCCGGACACAAGATACTTTGAGACTATTCCCTCGACTGTTGTAATAAAGTATTGGGGCATTAAGGATCTCGCTGGAAAGCTTCGTCGGATCTTAGATGATCCTACTATATTAAGAAAGTATAGGCAAGCATTAATAGAATACTGTAACAAATTCTCTGTACCATATGTTGTACATGAACTAGTTAAGTTGGCCGAGAATGCACCTACACCGTACAGTGTTTCTTCTTGGCCTGGTCGAGTAGATTGATAAAGGAGGTTGATTAGTCTAGGCCCTGCTGATTATTAGGGTGTATAACTGCTCTTTTAGAGTAGGTGTGGTGTGTGCCTGGACTCGACGACATACGGAGTGCTGTGAGTAAACTGCTTAGGCGTAGTGGTCCTTATGAGAAGCTCGTAGAAGAATATGTGAGAGACCTACAGCGTGCCTTGATATCGGCTGATGTCAATGTCCGGCTAGTCTTCCAGCTTAGTAAGAAGATTAGGGAGCGTGCACTGAAAGAACATCCGCCGCCAGGTATAAGCCGTAAGGATTGGTTAGTAAAGATAACATACGAGGAGCTCGTTAAGCTTTTTGGTGGCGAGTATGAGCCTGAAATTAAGCCGCCTTATACGCCCTATGTAATAATGATGGTTGGTGTTCAGGGTAGTGGCAAAACGACAACAGTAGGTAAGCTAGCAAAATACTACCGTGACATGGGCTATCGCGTGGGTGTTGTGGCCGCCGACACTTATAGGCCGGGTGCTTACGATCAGCTTAAGCAACTAGCCGAACGCGTAGGCGCTATGTTTTATGGTGACCCAAAGAGTAAAGATGCTGTAGGAATAGCAGCACGCGGAGTCAAAGAGCTTAGAGAGCGTGGTGCAGAGATAATAATAGTAGATACAGCAGGACGTCATGGTTATGGTAAGGAGGAGGATCTACTAAGAGAAATGAAGGAGATAGCTGATGCTATAAACCCTGATGAAGTGATATTGGTCATAGATGCTGCTATGGGCCAGAAAAGTTTTGATTTAGCAAAGAGGTTCCATGAATCAACGCCAATAGGTTACATCATTGTGACAAAGATGGACGGTACAGCTAAGGGTGGTGGCGCTCTCTCAGCTGTAGTAGCTACAGGTGCTAAAATAAAGTTCATAGGTACTGGTGAAGGAATAGAGGACATTGAGCCTTTCAGACCAAAGAGGTTTGTTGGCCGTCTACTTGGCATGGGTGACCTGGAGAGTTTACTCGAGCGCATAGAGCGTGTGAGTAGCATACAAGACTTCGAGAAGACTGTGTCCGAAATGTTAACAGGAAAGATAACATTTCGGACGCTATACAAGCAAATAGAGCAGATGAGAAAGCTTGGCCCCTTCAAAAAGATACTACAAATGATACCTGGTATTTCAACGCTTATCCAGTCATTCGATGAAGCTGCAAAACTGGGTGAGGAAAAAGTGTCTAAGTGGATTAACATAATGAACTCAATGACATACGAAGAGCTTGATAATCCTGAACTCCTCGAAGAAAAAAGTAGAGTAAGGAGAATAGCTGTAGGAGCAGGTGTTGAGGTAAGTGAGGTCCGCGAACTATATTCTTACTATAAGAATGTCAAGAAGATGATAAGGAGGCTTCGGAAACGGAAAGACCTACTAGAGAGGCTAGGGAAACTTGGAGGGCTGCCGACTTAAAATAGTGTACATCCATGAAACATGTAGTGATAAGACCTTACTCGATATAGGTCTTGTCGCGGCCTTCACTCTAATGGTCTCAAACGACATAAGAAGAGATATATGTGTTAAAGCTATCACACGCTTACCGCCTGCTTGCAAGGATCTATATGAGATAACTTTCTATGGCTCCAAGATAAAGGGTTTAGCACCACAAGAAACCATGATTAAGGGACTATTGGATAGTCTATTAAGGAGAGGGTCATGGCCGGGAGTCCAGCTGAAAAGAATTGATAGCTTAGAAGACAGTGAGTGCATTGATGGCGAAGCGTATATGGCTTCTCCAGAGAGCATTGGGTGTCCCGGTTGTATCATAGTCAAAGAACCCTCCACCCGTAATGAGTCTAGTTTTAAGCCCTGGTGGCTAGCTTCTAGTATTATGGTAGTGTACGATGAAGTATGTGGATGCGTGTAGTATTCTGGGAAAAGCAGCTAGAATACTAGAGAATTACACTTTATGCGATAACTGTCTAGGACGCATGTTTGCTCTCCTAGGCCGTGGCTTAACTAACGAAGAAAGAGGAAAGACTATAAAGACAATGCTGACAATGTGCCTTCATGAAGGTATTAGAGAGGGCGATGCAGACTCTATAGAAGTATTCAAGAAGCTTGCTCCAAGGCTGGGAGATGTAGCCAGTAAACTCTACGAAGAAATATCTGGTAACCACCTGGAAGAAGCAGGCGGGTGCTATATATGTGGTGACAAGCTGTCTAGGCTGATAGTTAAGGCGGCGCAGGATGCTATGGTGAACCTTAAAGAATACAAGATTAGAACCTTTCTTGTGGCTTCAAGAATACCTTCTGTTCTCGCTTCACGTGAGGACGAGATTAAGAGGCTTTTCGGTCTCTCTTACGCGGAGTCTATAGGATCTGAAGTAAAACGTGAAGTGAGTAAGATTCTTCAACGTGAACTCGGGCTTATTCCAGACTTTGAAAATCCTGACGTCATAGTTGAAGTTGACTTATCTACTTGGGGCACAAGAGTACTCTCTATGCCTATACTCATCCGTGGTGTTTACTGGAAGTTAGGTAGACGGATCTCACAGACTATATGGGTTACTCGCAGGGGAGAAAGACGGTATGCTTTCAGTGTAGAAGATGGTTTATCTGTACTAGCAGAACTACTTGATGCTGAGAATGTGATATTACATGCTTCGGGACGTGAGGATGCTGATGCACGTATGCTAGGCACGGGCAGACCATTCATAGTAGAGGTCAAGAATGCAAGAATTAAGACTGTAGACATAGCTATACTTGAAAAACACATTAACAAGTATTCAAGTCGTCTACTCGAATTCAAGCTACATAGTAAAGCTAGGAGAGCAGAAGTAAGTGAAATTAAGGGTGATGAATCCAAGCGCTCAAAAATATACAAAGCACTTGTGGTCACAGAAGAACCTATCAGTGACAGTGATTTACGTGGTCTAGAAGGATTTTTTAATAAGAAACTAGTAAGACAACGTACCCCTACGAGAGTTAGACACCGAAGACCAGACGTCATTAGAGAGAGGATAGTGTTTAGCGTAAAGAATAGAAAAATAGGAAAAAGAGTGTTTGAATCACTCATACATGCTGAAGGAGGTTTGTACATCAAGGAGCTAGTAAGCGGAGACAATGGTGACACATCGCCAAGCTTTGCAGAGTACCTGGGCATGAATGCATATTGTGCATCACTTGATGTTATAGCTGTACTTGGGCTACATCTTAGGAGAGTGTGATACATATAATACCTCTGCCAGAGTAAGGGTGCTGAGTGGGGTAGGAATATGGTCAAGCCTTCGCGAGGCTTTAGACACCGTACGAGGAAGCTGCTCAAAAAGCGCGTAAGAGAAAGGGGTGCTGTTCCACCGCTAAGTCTGCTGATGTATGAGTATAAGCCCGGAGATAGAGTCTACATAATAATAAATCCATCAATCATGAAGGGTATGCCGCACAGACGCTACCATGGTAAAGTAGGTATTGTTGTGGGAAAACGTGGAAAAGCCTATATTGTACAGCTGCGTATGGGTAGTAAGATTAAAACATTATTCGTTAGGCCCGAACACCTTAGACCAGTACCTCCGGAAGCTCTAACGCTGCCCAAAGGTCAGCAGAAGTAGGAAGACATAAACTAAGTAAACTTGAATCCTTCTCTTTCAATAGCTTTAGTTTTTCTTGAGAGCGTATAGCTACAAACTATAATTGTGGCTTAACTTGAAGAGGTGTTAAATTATCATGGTTAAGATAGTAGAGTCACGACATGTCCCTTTGCCTTTAGTCAAGGAGTTGCTTAACAAGCTAGAGACGATTATAGGAGATAACCCTATAGTTTCCCGTGCACGAGAACACGCACATATATTCTCGAAGTGTGATAGCCAGCGAGCAGTTAAAGCCATGAGGGAGTTGCAAGAAGCTGGTTTTACGGAGTTTGCGGCTAGTATGCTTGTGAGTATAGTACCCAAAACATTTGATGAAGCAAAAGCGATACTTGGCGACGTTGATGGAGGATATAGTGATGAATTTATAAAGAAAGCATTAAGCATACTAGACAAGTATTGTGGTGAAGAGAAGCACTAGCGTATCATGTTGTACTTAACAGTTACTACATAGCTACAATCAGTGTAAGCTTAGTTAATTATATTAACATTAATCGAAGTGTTTTTCGCAAGTCATCTAACATCTTCTTTATGTAGGTCACTTAACATACTAACTTTAGAAACGGTATATACGGATTTCGAGGTGACAAGAAGTATTGCAGCAGCGATGGCGAAAAGGTGCGAGAAAAAAACATGGACGTTACGAAGAGTATGCATATGTGCTAGACTATCTTGCAATGGGTAATCCTACAGATCGGCATCCGCAACATCGTACAAGGCCTGTAGTACAGTTAATTGGTGAAGACTACTTCATACTTATGGAAGCTACTCCTAGACCGATGGCCCAGTTTGATATTGGTGAACGTGTATATGTAGGCCCTGTATCTGAGCTTCGCATAAAAATAGCCAAGGTTGATAGCGAGATAGAGTATGGTGATTTAACTACTTTTGCAAAAGACAATCTTAGAAGTATCGTTGAGAGGATCGTGCTTCAAAAAGAGCCGGTTTTTGTCACGTTCTTTAATATTGCTGGGCCTATAACCATACGTTTTCACAGTCTCGAACTTCTTCCTGGAGTTGGAAAGAAGACTGTGATGAAGATTATTGAGTATCGTGAGAAGAAACCCTTTGAGAGTTTTGAAGAGATTAAAGAGCATGTTCATATTGACCCTGTAAAGGTTATTGTAGACCGGATAATTGAGGAGCTTTCTGGCAACCAGAAATATTATCTCTTTGTAAGGCCGCCACGAAAAGAGAGAGACCAACCGGTACCGCCTGTATTCTTGGACTATTTAGGCAAGATATATCAGATGATGCGTAGTAAAGGTGTTGGCGAGGAGAAGCGTGATTAAAAGTGAGTACGATAAAGCCTGCGAGAAAGTTTGGACAAAACTTTCTTAGAGCACGATGGGTTGCCATTATTTTTGCTAAATGGGCATGCAAGTACAACCGCCTCCTTGAAATAGGGTTTGGTGAAGGATTTATTGGGTCTGAAGTACTTAAGCGGTGTTCTCCAAGTCTTCTTGTGGGGATAGAGATAGATGAGAGACTTGCTAATGTTCTTGGTTCTTTCTCTTTCTTCAACGCAAATTTTGATGGTGTAGTAGGTGACATACTGGCTGCACCGTTCAGGAAAGGATGCGTTGACGCTGTCTATGGTAGTATACCTTACAATATTACTGGTCCTCTTCTCTCTCTGCTCTCAACAGAGCTTAGAGTTCCTGCTATGCTTTTACTTCAAAGAGAGGTTGCTCAGCGTTTAAACGCTAGGCCTGGCACAAAAAAGTATGGCAGGATAACAGTACTTGTCCAGTTAACGTACAAAGTGCGCTTAGGTAAACTGGTTCCACCTTCAGCGTTTATTCCAAGACCTAAAGTATACTCCCAAATTGTTTACTTGGAGCCTAAAGAGGATATGACGCCCCAATATGTAATTAGGAAAGTTGAAGAGCTTACACGATGTATATTCTCTGAGCGTAGAAAGAAGGCAGTAAAGGTTATTGCTAAGTGCTTGGGTGGAGATACTACGAAGTACAAATGGCTCGGAAGTAAGAGGGTGTACGAGTTATCGCCAAGCGAAATAGTAGAAATAATAAAGACAATAAACGTGTAGGTTATAGTTGTAGTGCTAATGTAGAGAAGATCATCATAGTAGATGATGAGAGAGTGTTAAATCTCTATAGGTACGTCTATGAACCAGCGGAGGATACATGGCTAGCACTAGACGCCATAAATAAACTGTGCGGTAACGGCGATGGTGTAGATGTCTGCATAGATGTAGGTACAGGAACAGGTATCCTAGGGTTGGAATGTATAAGTAAATGCATGCCAAGCTATACTGTTCTAAGTGATTTAAATCCATGCGCTACCTACTGTGCACGTGAAAACGCTGAAAGACTTGGTGTAGACGCTTATGCTGACATCGTCCAGTGCGACTCGCTTTCATGCCTGCGCTGTCAGCCAGCCATTGCCAACATAGCTCTTGTGTACAATACGCCTTATCTCCCAGTAGAAGAATATGACATTGAAGCATTAGCCTGGAGTGGCGGACTACGTGAAGCCTTGCGTACAGTTGAGTATGCAGTAAATTGTGTCATAAAAGGGTGTGTAGTTCTTGTTTATTCTTCGCTTAGTGGGGATGACTCATCTATTATAAAGGTTTTTGCGGATAGTGGGTTCCAGGTGGAAAGGATAGTAAGACATGTTTTCTTTGAGGACATAAAGGTGGTTATAGCATGCAAAAAGTAAGGCCCATAATCAGGGTAGTGTTAGTGGGCACCGAGGGCGAGATAAACCTAGGGTTTATAGCAAGACTAGCCGCAAACTTTCTCGTGGATGAAATCTACCTAGTATCACCTTTGGTTGATCCTTTTAGCTCTGAAGTTCGCCGCTTTGCTGCCCACGGAGAATATATGGTTGAACATTTTAAGGTAGTCAACAGTCTTGATGAAGCATTGCAGGGGGTTGAGTTAAGTGCTTGCACTAGTGCAAGGGTTGGTCAGCGTAGCGATGTTTTACGTCATCCAGTTACTGTAAGAGAATTTGTAGAGAGAATTGCGCCCAGGTATAATAGTATAGCTATAGTATTTGGTCGTGAAAGCGTCGGGTTGACACGTGAGGAGCTTTCTAAGTGTCACCTTCTTATCCATATACCTGCTAATCCGGATTATCCAGTTCTGAATTTGAGTCATGCAGTTTCCATAGTCTTGTACGAATTATGGGTTATGCGTAGCGGATCCAGAAGTATTGTTGAGCCAGCTAAACCTGACATCTATGAAAGAATATATAAACTTTTGTTTGAAATAGCTGCGAAGATTATTGATAGAGAAAGACTACAAGCTGTTGACATAGCCTTAAAGCGCATCTTATGGAAGTGCCCACTCACGGCTGGTGAGGCTTCGGCACTATACTATTTCGCAAAAAAGCTTCGCAGGATTATTGGTGAACAAAGATGAGGAGAGAACAGTATACTATATTATTCACTACTAATCCTGGTATAGAAGATATTGCTGCGGATGAAATCAAGGCCAGACTGAGGGCATCTATAGAAGAGGTAAGAGAGAATCATGGACGAGTTATTGCTAAGGTTAGAGAAGAATACCTTGACCTCATAGAGGAGCTTAGAAGTATTTATCGTGCACGGATTGTGCTCAAGCGTGGAGGAATATGTGCTGAAATGACTTGTCTAAGAGACTTAGCTCAAATAGTTAATGATAGTGGCGTCCATGAGTATTTGTCTCCCGACTCAAGTTTTGCTATACGTGTAAACCGTGCAGGGTCGCATGAGTTTAATTCGATGGACATAGCAAGAGTTGCAGGAGATGCTGTAATAGAGGCTGCAGTCAGGTATAGGGGGTTTAGGCCAAGAGTAGACCTAGACTATCCATCAATAATAGTCAGTGTTGATGTTATAGAGAGTGACGTCATAGTATCTTTAGAACTTAGTGGCGACTTATCCTGGCATCGCCGGGGGTATAGGATATATGACCACCCAGCAGCCCTCAAGCCAACGCTAGCTTATGCCATGCTAATATTGTCCGGCATTTCAGACAAGGATAGTCTTCTTGATCCTATGTGTGGAGGTGGTACAATAGTTATTGAAGCTGCATACATGCTTGAGAACAGTAGGCTATACTGTCTTGATAAAAATCCTAGACATATCAGTGGCGCAAAACTAAATGCTATGGCTGCACTTGTACAGAATAGGATATCCTTCTTTGTTGGTGATGCTACCAAGCTAAGTAGGTATATACGTGAGGTCGATGTAATAGTTAGTAATCCTCCATACGGTATAAGGCTTGGCAGCCCAAGACAAGTTAAAAGAGTCTATAGCGAATTCATTAGGGAGGCTGTGTCCATAACTAATAAGTCAATAGTACTAATTACACCAGATTATGATTTTGTTAAAAAATCACTGCTAGACAATGGCTGGCGTATATCCCACGAGAGAGTAGTCGCGCACGGCAACCTTTACCCTCATATACTAGTCGCTAAGCCCTAATATACATCACATTAAAGAAAAGGGTAATACATAAGTGGCCCTCTTTTGATGAGAAATATGCTGGGGTGATAAGAGATGCCGCAGAAGCCTGCACGTTGTTACACAAAAAGGCGGTCCAAAGCATTCTCTGGGCCAGCTTACACGAGGAGAGAGTACATACATGGTGTTCCACCACCGAAAATTCAGAAGTTCACCATGGGTAACCCGCATGGAGATTACGACTACGCAGTAGAGGTATACGTAATGGAGCGTGGGCAAATAAGGCATAATGCACTTGAGGCAGCCCGTGTCATGGTACACAAGTATTTAGCCACAACTATAGGTGATACGAATTACTTTTTCAGAGTAAGAGTATATCCTCATCATGTACTAAGGGAGAACAAGATGATGGCATTCGCTGGCGCTGACCGTCTACAAGAGGGTATGAGACAAGCCTTCGGAAAACCTGTAGGGACAGCAGCCAGAGTGTATCCAGGCCAGGCAGTTCTAGAAGTCAGAGTACGGGCTGAGCATCTTGAACACGCAAAAGAGGCTTTAAGACGTGGAGCATCAAAGCTACCATTACCATCAAGGATTAGAATAACACCGCTAAAGGAATCCCTAAAGCAAGTTGCTCAGTAGACATTTTCTCAAAAACTCTTTAAGATTGTAACCAGTCCGAGCTGGTTATTCAGCTAAGGTAATGTTTAAGCTCTAATTTAGGATTCCCTCTGTCCTCCTCGAGCTATGTGGCTGATGCCTTTATGTATGCTGAGGACATCGATACGGTGTGTAGAATCACCATAGAGGGCTACAGGTTTGACTTAAGCAGAGTCCTCAAGGCAATTAAAAACCATGCTCCCAAGTACATTGTATTTGAAGCGCCACAAGGTTTTGTAAGGTTTCTACCAAGACTAGCTGAAAAGATAAAATCGTGCAATGGGGGTCAGCTTAATGCTCAGCTAGTCATCCTCATAGAGCCTGCATATGGGCTTTGTAGTCTTTCCATAGAACGAGCACGTGTTCCTCTAAGCGAGAGTATAATAGTCCACATAGGCCATGACTACTACCCATACCCGTTCTGCACAACAACCACATGTTTTACATGGAAAAAGATTGAGCGCCTCATAACAGTAGTTGGCGAGTATATTGCAGGGGATCCTGCCAAAATTGCAGATAGTATAGGTGAATTAGGACTTAGAAAAATTGTACTTGGGTATGTTGCTCAACACTATACAATGGCGAGAATAGTATCCAATTTACTAAGCTCTAAAAATATAGATGTCCTTGGTGTAGAACCCGTAGTAGGTTGTTTTTATGAGAATTTTAGGAAGTATAAAGGACGGGCAGACGGCTACGTAATAGTTGCAGGCGGACGTTTTCATGGTTTAGGTTTAGGCCTCTATTTTAAAGGTGATGAAAGAGTCTTTGTTGCTGATCCCTATGATATGAAGGTCCATGATTTAAGTAGTCTCATAAAAAGGACATTAATGAAGAGATACTGGGTAATGAGAGAGTTTATGCAGGCAAAACGTGTGGGCGTGATTGTAGGCATGTTACCAGGACAATATCGTCCAGGTATAGTTGACGCCTTATCTAAGCTCCTGCACCTTCGAGGTATTTCATATCATTTACTTTACGCTGAAAGAGTTACACGTGAGGTACTAGATAATCTTGATCCAGAGAGTTTCGATGCATACATCATAACGTCCTGTCCCAGACTCGCAATAGAAGACTTTGATGGGTACTGGAAGCCCGTTCTTACACCTGGTGAAGCTAGAATAGTTCTAATGCATGGCAAACCTGTAGACTACAGCTTCCCATGGTGACGACTAGCCAGACAAGTTAAGGGTAAGACTATGCCTAGTCTCCGAGAACTTTCCATATTCCTTGAGCAGAATGTAGCAAAGTACTCAGTCCCTAAGAGAGTTCTCGAGCAATATAGGACTCCTCCAGAAATAGCTACCACAATGGCTTATAGAACACTCTTCCATAACTGTAAGTTTTGTATTGACCTAGGCACGGGTACAGGCATGCTTGCGTACGCTAGTGCCATAGTGCTAGGAAGCTACGTGGTTGGTGTAGACATAGATGATGATGCACTTTTAGATGCTAAGAGGTCTGTGTTATATTCTCGTTTAATAGTAGACTTTGTTCAGGGTGATGTATCTAGTCTGCCTTTTAGAGATTGTATGCGCATGTGTTGTGTTGTTCAGAATCCGCCATTTGGGTTAGTTAAACGGGGTTATGACAGTTTATTCGTCAAAGCGGCTGCATCACTTCATCCTAAAGCGATATTGTCTATTCATCATGCTAAGACCAATCAAGAATTCTTGTCGAGTCTTTATGGCAGATTTGGTTATACTATTCGGATTATTGCTGAGGAATCTTTTCTTATACCTCAGATGTATGAAATGCATAGGAGAAAAACGTTCTATACCAGGGTATTAATTATTGAAGCTATTCATAGGGAGTAAATGATGTACGCAAGTAGTGTAGGATTACCAAAAATAGAGGAGTTGCACGGACTTAGGGTGACGCCAGGAGATCCGCTCTGCACTATTGAAGAATTCATGCCAGGAGAGGGAGTTTATGTTGATGATTTAGGGGTTATTAGAGCGGCTCGTGTAGGCATAGTTGAGCTAGACATGGCTTCAAGAAGAATTAGAGTGCGCTCGGTAGTACAGAGACCAAGGTTGCCTTCCAAGGGGGAGCAAGTGTATGCCATACTGACATCTGTGCCTCGCGAAGATCTTGCCTTATTTCGTATATTTGCCGATGAGCGTGGCATAACGTACTCAGGATCATTTAGCGGTATTTTACATGTATCTCAAGCCTCTGACTCTATGATAAAGAGCATATATGACGCAGTGAAGCCTGGTGATATAGTGAGAGCAACAGTCCTCTCTTCATCAGCTCCGTACATGTTATCCATTAAGAAGCCTCAAGACGGTGTTGTTCTTGCGAGCTGTTCCATTTGTAGTGCGCCACTTTACAAGGTTCCAGGAAGAAATGTACTTGTTTGCCTCAAGTGCGGTAATGAGGAGAAAAGGAAAGTTTCACCAAACTATATTCTAGTTCACAGAGAAAAGGGCAAGTAATCTGGGCGAGACTGCTGTGGTACGTGTAGTGAAGCGTAAACTGTATGTGGTAAGTGTGCCATCAAGTATTCCAGTCGATAAAATCTATGAGAAAATATCATCGGCTATTCGTAGTTCATATGCTGAAGTAAGAATACAGAGTGGTAGAGCGTACATCGAGCTTGTTGGCACGACTTCACAAATAAAGGAGTCGTGGAGTAAGATAAGGGAGGTGGTTAGAGAGCTATGGGAGCTACAAAATCTACTTGAAGGAAGGGAAACTAGTATAGAAGCTATAGTAAAAGAGGCTGGTAGAACTTTTCCTCCGGAAGCACTAGTTTATGCCCTAAAGTTGCGAGGATACGAAGCTAGGCTTGGTGGGGAGAAAGATAAACTTCTTACTAACGCGCCAGCAGAGGAGGTTATAGCATTGGCGCGCCAGATAGCAGAGATTATAGATTCGATACGATTCATTGTAAAGGGGGCTGCAGCACGGCGATTAATAGCAGCTGTGAGCGCAGGCCTTAACGTGCCTGCTGAGAGAGTGATAGAATATTCTGTAAAAGCTAAAATACTTGAGGAGACTGAAGAGGGATTAAGACTTAGAGAAGAGTGGAGAAGAGCTGTTGGGAAGCTAGCAGTCTTACTTAAAGGGGTCTCCCTGGTCGCTGAAGAGGTGGAGGGGGAACGTAGTGTCTAGCACAGCTTCAAAAATAAGAATACTAAAACGAACAGATAAAAGTGTTGAAATAGAGCTTGAAGGCGAAGACCATACAATGGTGAACTTAATAGCTAAATACGCTATAAAGAAGCCTGGTGTTATCTATGCCTCCTACATTATGTCGCACCCACTTGTTGGTAATCCTGTCATAGTTGTAACTACTGACGGGAGCCGTGACCCTCTCGACGTCGTAGAGGAAGTCTTAAGAGACATAATATCTGATGCTAAAGCTTTTGCTAGGGAATTCAGCAAAGCATTTAATGAAGGGTTAAAAATGTGAAAAGTGAAACACGCCTTCTCATACTGCATAAATGCGCGTCTAATAAGTCATATGTAGCCGTAGTGCTGAGAGGACCTCAAAGAATAGAATTTATAGAGTATTCTGATAATTTCTCAACACTGGTTCGTAATGTAAAGAATAGTAGTTATTATGAAGAGTTACGTCTCGTTTATCCTAATGAATACATAAAGTACTTTAACGACCTTAGGGGTATTAGCGAAAAAGAATTATTAGAATACATGAGGGTCTGTAGATACTGTTTAGATGAATTACTTAGCAGCATTTGTGAATCAATAATTTAATGCTGTAACTCTAAAGAATATATCATGAAAAATTCTTAGAGAATGGCGCATCATAAATTTATATTCATGTGCTAGTTGCAAAGTATTCAAGGCATAGTATTGTAGTAAACAGCGTGGAACGTAAAAGATTATGGGAAGAAGGTGTTCGACATGAGGTTCTGTCCGCGGTGTGGATCATTAATGATGCTACGTATTATTGAGGGTAAGAGGAAATGGGTTTGTCCTAGTTGCGGTTTTAGCGAGGATGCTCAACAGTTGTCCTCCAGTACTACTAATGTACTTAGGCATGAAATAAGGCACAACGAAAAAGAACGCATTGTCGTAATTAGCCAGGACAAAAAACCAGAAGCTCTGCCGAAGACTAGGGCAATATGTCCACGTTGTGGCTATCAAGAAGCGTACTACTGGGTTGTTCAGACGCGCCGTGCTGATGAGCCTCCAACACGGTTCTTTAAATGTGTTAGATGTGGGTATGTGTGGAGGGAGTATGACTGAACGAAAGGACTTGTGTAGAACTTACGAGTACTTCTATAATCTTTTCAAGAAACTTTACGAGAACGCTTATGAAGCCTATGCCAGAACACCACTCTCAGTGTCATCTAGACCATATATTGAAAGAGTGCTAAGACTGGCCCAGTCTGGACTAAGTATCTCTCTTCAAGAGTATGCTCAATATTGCAAGAGCAATGAATCCTCATAGCTTTATTTCTCTTCTATACTAAAATTCTGGTAGTGGGTGGTAGAAAGCAAGACATAACGAGGTGGAAACTATTGCAACTAGAGTTCTTTGATGCACGAATATGGCGCTACCTAGTATCTGCCATATCTAAGGTCATTGAGGAGGGGGTATTCATAGTGTCACCTAATGAAGGTATGCGCTTTCGTGCTATGGATCCTTCACACGTAATACTGTTGGACATGTATTTTCCTAAGGACTCTTTTGAGACATTTGATGTAGGTGAAGAAGTCAGAATAGGTATAAACTTTGAGGATCTAGCAAAGGTTCTTAGGCGTGCCAAGAAAGAGGATAGGCTTATTCTTGAGTCGAAAGATTCAACATCATTCTCAATAACATTTAAGGGGAAAGGTGAAAGAACTTTTACCCTTCCCGTCCTTGACATTGTTGCTGAGGAAATTCCAGAGCCACAATTGGAGTTCAAGGCATCAATTAAGATAATGAGTGATATTTACCGCGATACAATAAAGGACGTTGAACTTATTGGTGATATAGTAAAGTTTATCGCTTCAAGCGAGGAATTCAAAATAGCATCTTCAAGTGAATTTGGTGAAGCAGAAATTATTTATAGTAGAGAGAGTGGAAGCATAATCGACCTTGAAGTTGAGGATGTGCAAGAAGCAAGTTATACATTAGAATACTTTACTGATCTTAGTGGCGCAGCCCGTGTCGCTGATACTATAACAATAAGGTTCTCTACTGATATGCCCGCAGAGGTTATACACGAAATTCCACAAGGTGTTGTCTTTAAGTTCTTGGTAGCGCCTCGTGTAGAGTGAAGAGTGTATGACACGCATTCAAGAACTAATCAGAAAGACGCTAGTATTTTTAGCAAGTAGCGTAAGTGAGTACTATAAAAAAGTTGATGTATGGTTACCGAATGATTTCACACTTAGAGAGTTTGCATATCAACCATGGACGAGTAGTAGCTATGTACGACACATCTCTTTAAGTTCATATAGCGATGTGAAGGAGTTCCTTGTAAAGCGGAAGCCAAGGCATTTTTACTATTCGTCAGCTCGCTACGATCAGCCCGGAATGCCAGACATGGATTCAAAAGGATGGCGTTCTTCAGACATAACGTTCGACATAGATGCAGATCATCTTAGCTCATGCAGAGACAAGGTAATTACTATAAAAACTATACATGGTAAAGAGATTAGTCTTGTTGATGAATCATGTATAAGACTTGCAGCACTTAAAGCCAAAATCCTAGTTGATGTATTAATTGAAGAAATTGGATTTGACAAAAGAAGTATAATGGTTGAGTTCTCTGGAAACCGTGGTTTCCACGTAACAGTATACCTCAGCGATGACGATGAAAGAGCACGTCTTGGCCAGGAGTATCGGAGGGAACTCGTAAATTATATTAAAGGTGTGGACTTGCAAGAAGAGACTGTAAGGCCTTGGATCACACTGTCTTCACAGCGTAAGTTTGTGCAGGCAGTACCCCCCACAGTTCATATGGCTGGTATTCGTGGACGTATAGCCCGCATAGCACAGCAATTAGCCTTATCTGAAGGGAATAGCGAGATTGCAACAGTATTCTCTGAGAGAAACTTAGCACAGGCGGTTCTACTGTACCAAAATAGCAGAGAGGAGGTAGACTCAATAATCGAAAAAGCGTTAGAGCTAGCTCGTATAGAGGTGGATGAGCAAGTAACTATTGATTTAAAGAGATTAATTCGTGTTCCGGGAAGCATTAATGGTAAGACAGGGCTCGTGGTCTTAAGGCTTACTCCGGAAGAGCTTGCAGATTTCACTCTTAACGAAGAATTATCACCTTTCAAGAATTTTGGTGCTGTAAGGATTAGAATGCTGGCTGACCTACCTAATAACGTAACAATACTTGGTCATAGGCTAAAACTTCATAAAGACGAAAGACCTCGACTACCAGCCCCCATAGCATTTTATCTCATGTCCAGAGAGCTGGCCGTACTAGAGAAGTAAGAGTCCCGGTAATAGATAGAGATTTGGCTATGTCTTATTAATACTAATTCTAGGGGTTGTATAGATATGGCTGAAAGCCCACACGGTCTTTCCATATTAGTTGAGAGTATACAAGATATTATTAAAGGTGAAAGTATTGATGTTTTGCTTAGTAAGAGTAGAAGGTTTAGAGAGGCTTTGTCAGCGACATTTCTTGACACAAAGTTCATAGCTACAGAACTTTTGAGAAAGGCGTATCTCAGGGAAATATATGCTGTTACATCGTTGCTCAGAGAAGTTCTTTCCAATAAACACTTAATTAACTCTAATTTACTCCTAGACATTATTGTCGGCCTCTATGTAGTAGATGAAGATAGTAAATGTATTCTAGTTAAGGCAAAAACATTGCTTCCACTAGTAGGCGAAAGCCTGGTAAGACAGGGAGGGATTACCTGTCTAGAACTAAACAGGGCACTATCACTTATAGCTGGATCCATAGTAAAACCAGTAAGTACTGGCCTAGAAGATTTCCTTTCTGACAAGGGGTAGAGAGTGCATTAATTTAAAGGGCCTAGTGCAACACTGCACAGTGTACCGGGAATAGGAGCTAGAGGTGGTGTTGTAGTGAGGGTCCCTAAAGTAATAGTCACGTATTGCCCGCGGTGCCGTACACATACGCCACACAGTGTAGCGATATACAAGCATGGCAAGCGTAGGTCTCTAGCTGAGGGTGAGAGAAGATATCGCAGAAAACAAGAGGGTTACGGCAGCAAGAGAAAGCCGGAACAGAAGAGGTTTGCTAAAGTGACCAAGAAGGTTGTGTTAAAGCTTAAATGTCAAAAGTGTGGATACATACTCCATCGCCGAGGCATAAGGCTAAAGAAAGTTGAACTCGTAGAAGTGAGGTGATGGCCTTGGTGAGTCCACTTAAGGCTCTAGTGCCTCAGCCTCGTAGCAGGTTCTTACTAGTACGATGCCCTGTTTGCGGTAATGAGCAAGTAGTGTTTAGTCACGCGACATTCCCGGCACGATGCCTGGTTTGTGGTACCCAACTAGTAGAGCCCACGGGAGGAAAGGCAAAAATACTTGGTCAAGTTGTACGTGTTTTAGGCTAGCTTTTATAAGATTCAATTCTTAGTAAATCCACATTATTGACGGTAAAATAGAGAAAAAGAAAGTAAAATAAAACCATTCTAGATACACAATCCTGCCTTTGCGCTTTCTCTACATGATATAGGCTATGTTCTTATTTAAGTCTCCGAGGAAGCTTATGCTAAAGAGTGGGTGTAAGTATTGGCGCTACGCAGAAAGGAGCTACCAGACGTAGGAGAACTAGTCGTAGCGACAGTTAGAGAGGTCTACGACTATGGTGCATATCTAAACTTAGATGAATATGGTGGTATGGAGGCTTATCTACCATGGAGCGAGGTTGCTTCACGGTGGGTAAAGAGCATACATGATGTGTTAAAGCCGGGTCTAAAAATAGTTGTAAAAGTAATACGTGTAAACAAGGCAAGAAGGCAAGTTGATGTCTCGCTTAAGCGTGTGACTGATAGTGAACGCCGTAGAAAGATGATGGAGTGGAAGCGTGCACAAAAAGCAACAAAGATACTTGAAATAGTTGCACAGAAAATGAAGAAGTCAATAGAGGAAGTCTACGAGACTGTCGGTCTAAAACTCGAAGAAACATATGGAGAACTCATGGCTGCATTTGAAGAAGCTGCTATCCGCGGTGAACAAGCTCTTCGTGAAGCTGGAATACCAGAAGAATGGGTTAAACCATTACTAGACGAAATTAAAAGACATGTAGAAGTAAAGCATGTACGTATAATGGGAACAATAATAGCAAGAAGTTATGCTGGAGATGGCGTTGAAAGAGTACGCAAAGTACTCTCAACAGTGAAAAATACCGTAGCTAATAAATCTCAAGATATAAAGGTACGTTTATACACTATAGGGGCTCCACGTTACAGATTGGAGCTTGAAAGCTATGAATACAAGATCCTCGAGCAAGCAATAGAGGAAGCTCTAGAAGCAGGCAGAGAAGAGGCAAGAAGGCTCGGTGTAGAGTTCTCTTTCATGCGAGAAAAATTGGGCAGATAATAGAATATATCAGATATAGTAATGTGGTAGAGGTGAATCAAAGTTGCGGTGGCTTATGCGTAAATGTAAAGTGTGTGGACGCTATACTCTTCGTAGGGATCGATGCCCTGTTTGCGGTGGTGAGCTTGCTGTTCCTCATCCACCTAGATTCTCTCCAGAGGATAAATACCTAGTATACCGGTATAAGATGAAGATTCTTGCAGGAGTAATAAAGCAGGAAGATTAGGCGTTTTCATACTACCATGGAACATCTTTTAACTTAAGCTTATAAGCTATCTTGTTGGTTACTCTATGCATTACAAGAGCCAGAATCGCAAGTACAAGTACAGTTGTCGCATCTAATTTAATATCAACAAGATATAATATGAGGACAGCACCAATGTAGAAGTCTAATTGGTCAAGTAATGGTGCAGGAGCTCCTCTCTCTAAGCCGAGTCTTCTCTTAATAAATGCACCAAAAATGTCGCCAGTCAGCCCTCCCAAAGCAGCTAAGGATCCTAAAATAGCTATAGTAAATGAACCTAGTATCGCTGAAAAGAGTAATGCCATAGTCGAACCATAGGCCACCCCTATGAGTAAACCTTCAAAGGTCTTTCCTGCCCCCAATAATGGTTTCCCGTCTATAAACAGTGCGCCTCTGTCTAGAGGAGTCCCCTTTTTGTGGAGCAGAACTGGTGAGCCATTAGCAACAAAGGCTGGTAAGAGAACAGCAATTGTCTCGAGTGGCGTCAACAATTCACCCATAGCATCCCCTCGGAACCAATAGTGTAAGTTGCCTCGAAAAATACTGTATTGTTGGCAGGGCTTATGATTCGGGCTCTCCTCGTATTATCTAACACAACAAGCTCGATAAAGAGGTCACTCCAGAGCTTCAAGGCATTATACAGTATAGGTCTTTCTTTTTCTACTTTAGGATCATATATAACTTGGCTTGTAACTACACTATAAACGCCATAAGTGTCTGTTAGAAATCTAAGTATAGCCATAATTAACAATGTAGTTATTCTGGCTTTCTCATCTAAACTAGCATACTGATTAATGGAGTCAAATACTATAGCGTCATAGTTAATGAGTTTTTTCAGTGTTAGAACACGTGTAAAGTCAAGATAGTCTATAGTATTTAATACATCTAGTCCACTTACATCAATACCCATTGCTTGTGCTCTATCAAGGAAGTTCATCCCAGATGTTGTGATGTATAAGCAATGAGGCTTACAAAAGTGTCTTAGTAGTTCCAATGCAAATGTCGTTTTACCTGTACCTGAAGAACCATATATAGTTATAAGCATAGGTCTCTCTATAATGTCAAGGATTCTTTTGCAGATAGGCAAATTTACCTACCTACTGTGCCTTCCTCATCTACCTGGGTTGACAGTCCAGTACATACATAGGAAGCGAGTATTAATATGGAGTATTGATAGTGCTTTTTCCAAGTCAGTTAAGACTATATTGAATGAGCTTGGAATACCGTCTTATGTACCGAGAGCTGTGAGAATAGGTGGGATGTGTACAGGCAATGAAGTAATAATAGCTGATAGGGAGAGTATTAGTTTTCTACCAAGACCTTGTCTCAGAGAAAGAATAATCTTAGTTGAACCCAGGAAACACTTATACAGTTTTGTCAAGGTCCTCCACACACTAGCTAAGTGTGATGAAATACTTGTAGGTATTGATCCGGGCAAATATATCGGGGTAGCCGTACTGGCAAAGGGTCTTCTACTCTACGACAATGTATACAATGATGTGGTTGACATTGATAAGAGGCTCTTTAGTGAACTATACGATGGACTGGATGGTGATATAGACAAGGTTACTGTGGGTGTGGGAGTTGCAACTATAGATGATTATGTTATTAAGTCCATAACACTTTATGCAGAGAAATACGGGTTTAAACTAATCTACGTTAATGAACATAATTCCAATAAGGAACACGTAGTAGGCCTAAGAACGAGGAGTGCCTATGAAAGACTAAGAATTTACGGCAAGACAAGAGACCACGTTAATGCTGCTATAGTTATTGCGTTACGTGCATCCATGAGCTTAGAGAGGCAACTATAAGACATGACTACATAACTGTTATCCCTCAACGGAGTACTCCAAATGCTGGTATCTTGGCGAGCCAGCAACCTTGCTATAATGATTAGTGATAGGTGGTAGTGTATGACTAAACTTAAACTACTCCTTGATACTGGTAAAATAATAAGAATGTATGGGCCCGCTACAGTACGTGTAGTCTCTGGTCAAGTAATGGTTCTTGGTGCAGTAT
>JALTZF010000009.1 GCA_027046265.1 Pyrodictiaceae archaeon | reverse complement strand
CACCCGCATAGACATCGATGTCCTGCACTTGTTGAAGGGCCTCGGGTTTGATAAGGCTCACTGGCAGATAGACGCTGTGTGGAGTGAGGAGTGGCCAGTGGCTGCTTGGGCTCGCGAATACTACCTCCCAAGACTCGTGAAGCTTGCCCGCTGGGTAGCATCAAGAGTCAAGGAGAGGCTCTACAGGGTAATCCCCTTCCACGGCATAGTATCAGCACTATACAATGGCGGCTACAACTGGGCTCCCTGCGGCGCGGGAAGGAGCGCGGTAGCAGTGAATACTGATGGTAGGATCCTTGCTTGCCCCATAGCTGTTAGGGAGGAGTGGGCGACAATAGGGGAGATAAGTACTGGCTTCAAGCCAGTCAATGAGAGCATGATGAGAGAGTGTTTATCGTGTAGCTACTACCCACTATGCGGCGGACGCTGCCTCTACGCCCAGGTAGAGAAGAACTATTGGAGCAAGGAGAAACTACAAGAACTCGACTGGGTCACGAGGAAAACCATAGATATCGTGTTAAGAATTATTGTGCCAAGTGTCGAGAAAGCAGTTGAGAAAGAAGAAATAAGCCTAGAAGACTTAACCTACAACCCACTACTAGAATCAACAGAAGTAATACCGTAACCTATAGTGTGATAGAGCATGAATGAAGTGTTAGCCGTCCTCAAGGGCGTAAGTGTAGGACAATACTATGGGAGAGCTGAAGCATTTACTGTGAGAGTACTAGGAGACGACGATGAGGAGAGGCTATGCCATACAAAAACTCCTGCCAATAGCGATCAATTATTTGTATATGGCTCTAAGGTCTACTATAGGCCTAGACAACGCTTCGGTGGAGCCGCGCAGTGCAGTGTTGTAGCAGTCAAGCCTCCTAACGCCCCTCTAGTACTCGTTGACACTATGCTACCTAACAAGATGTGGAAGAGGGCTAGTATCCTACTATTGGGGAGTACTGTTGAGTGGGTTGAAGAAGCATGGATTAATGGTACAAGAGTAGACTTCATAGGCTATCAGAGCCATGGTAAACTCTTACTCGTTGAGGTGAAGTCTACGAGTCTTGTAAGAAGGGGGACAGCGTTCTTCCCAGCCTCGCCTAGCAAACGTGTACTGAGGCAGATTGAAGCCTTGTATGTTGCTGCCTACAATATTGGAGCAAGAGCATTATTCGTCGTAACAGTTCTCCGCGGCGATGCAAAGCTATTGAAGCTCAATAGATCCATAGACAACACCCTCACTACATGGCTGGCAGGTTTCGCAAAGACTGGAGCTATGGACGTTTTAGCATATAAAGTCCAGCCAATCTACAATGGCAATAGTATACTGATTACCTATGGTGGACCTTTGCGAGTAGACTTCTGATGATGCAAGTTGGCATTAAGAGGCTGTTCTAGATTAGCTTGTGCAGGTTCTTAAAACTCCAATACAAGCCCATAGTAATTGTTCTTGATAATGTAAAAAAGGCGTTAATAGACTAAATACGGTATTAATTATGCGTGGAAATATAGAAGAACAAGTGAAGTCATAAGATATGTGTGCATCTAAGTGCTCTAAGTATGATTCATGACATCAAGACCCACGTAGATCTTAAGGTAGTGTCTTGGCGAAAACTGTAAAGCACTATAGTTGCTAGACTTGTCTCTGGGATGGTGAAAGACCCCGGTTTAGGTTTTGGACCCGGCTGGTGACCAGTCAAGGGATGAGCTGAGCCCCGCATCGCTGACCCGTGTTTTGTCTTTGTTGATTATCTTCTATTGTGTAGAGTAAGGCCTATATTCTTGTTCCCACTAGTGTGGGCTAGGCCTGGTGTCTGGGGATGCGTCTTCCAGAAGTGTAGGGGTGTTCGTGTAGCTGTTCTTGGCGGTGGAAAGATAGGTTCGGCTATAGCGCAGGCTCTCTCTTCTTGTGGTGTCCCTGTCGTTGTGACTGCTCGTTCGGATGAGACTGTCTCCAGACTCTCTTCTATGGGGCTTAAGGCTACTAGGTGTAATGTTTGTACTGTAGAGGAGTCTGATGTGGTGTTTGTTGCTGTTAAGCCTTACCAGTTCCCGGGGCTGGCAAGAGAGATTGGGGGCAGAGTGGCTGGCAAGGTTGTTGTCTCTGTGATGGCTGCTGTGCCTCTAAGGGTTCTAGAGTCTTTCTTGCCTGGTGCAGAGGTGTATCGTGTTATGCCTAATCTCAATGCTAGAATAGGCCGTAGCCTTACAGCGTTATCTGTAGGGTCTAAGTCTAGTAGCAAGAGTACTGTTGTCTGCCTACTCCGGTGCTTCGGTGAAGTCTACGAGCTACCTGAGGAGCTAATGGATGCTTGGACTGCTGTTGCTGGTTCTGGTCCAGCTCTTGTGGCAGAGTTTGTTGACGCGCTTGTCCTTGCATCTCTCTATGTTGGCTTGCCAAGGGACGTGGCGAGGAGGGCTGTTGTCGAGTTGCTCGAGTCCACGGCTAGGTACTTGAGGGAGCACCCTGATGTCCACTCGGCTGAGCTGAGAGACGAGGTGATAACCCCGGCTGGCACTACTATAGCTGCCATCCGTGTCCTCGAGAGTAAGGGGTTCAAGTCAGCTGTCATAGATGCTGTACGTGATGCTACTAAGCGTTCAGTAGATGTCGCGAGGCAGGTTGAAGAGAGGATAGTCAATAGTGGCTAGCCAATCGATAGAAGAGGGGCCTAGGCCGCCTAGGGTGTATGGGGGTCTGCGCTGAGGCTTGCTGACGCTGTCACGCTTGCGGGTTGTTTCTTGGCTTCACTCGCTTTGGGTCTCGCGGTTTCTGGCGAGCCCATACAGGCTTTGCGATTGCTGCTCATCGCGTATGCCATGGATGTGCTCGACGGCTGGGTTGCGAGGAGGACCGGTGGCTCCTCTAGGGAGGGACTACTACTTGACCGCGCGATAGACCGTTTTTCACAGGTAGTCGTGCCCTTCACAATTTACGTAGCAAACTTCCATGACGCGTACAAAGGCGTGGAGCTAGCCATATTACTCCTATACTTCTCAATGCTCTCTACAACAGCGTTTTACAGGCTTGTATACCGCATAGTTTGGAGCCTCGAGTACTTCGCTGGCCTCCCCCTCTTCATACACTCAGTAGTAATGGTCTCATCAGTAATAGCAGGTTCACCGTTGCCCCCACACTTACTCCTTGTATTAGCGCTAGCTACAGTAGCACCTATACCCTACATGAGGAGGCTAGGGGCCAGGCGGGGAGGGCCTAGTCCAGCACCATTACTAAGACTTGTACTCTTATCTGTTCTTGCTATTGTACCCTATGACAACACTATAGTACAATGGGCTGTACGTCTCCTACTAGTGGCAAGCATTGCTTATGCAGCGCTGGGCTACATACCGCCACTGTTAGCGCGCAAGAAGAGGGTACAACACGTAACAGTGTAATTGTATGTGCACTAAAATAGGATAGATGGATACGAGACAAGGCATTTGTGGTGTTAAACAGTGAGATATGAGTTCCCAAGCCTAGAGTGGGCTAGAGAGCTATGTAGGCGAGTAAATAATGATCATTACTTACGCGAAATAAGCAAAGACTTTACTGAAGCAATAGAAGTCAGAATAGACAATACTCCTGACAGGGGGCTTGTGAGACTCTACTTTAAGGTAGTCAATGGGGAATGTAGGGAGGCACGAGAACTCCCTAAAGAGAAGGACTCGGATGCCACAATAGTCCTCTACGCAGACTATGATACGTGGCTAGACATGCTTTCTTGGCGTCTAAGCCCGACCATGGCGTTCTTTAGGAGGAAGCTTCGTGTATTACGCGGTAGCTGGCGCAGGGTTATGTCGAGGCCTATAGCACACTACATGTTATACTATATAGCGTCAAGGATAACAGCAGATAGTAGTGCTTAACTAGTGGTTGATTTCAAGCTAATGACTAGTTGGATCCTAGGGGTAGCCCCTAACCATAGTTATCATTAGAGCTATGTTCAGTAAACACGAGTCTTTAAGGCAAGGACCGTAGAAGAGAAGTAGATAGGCTGGGATAAACAGTAAAATAACATGTTAAGTTATTGTACTCGCTTTATGTAGAGGTGGCATGCAACCCAGTGGTTCTTTTCGGCTTCTATGAGTTGTGGCTCGATTTTTCTGCAGACTTCATCGGCAAATGGGCATCTTGGGTTGAACCTACAGCCAGGAGGAGGGTTCATCGGGCTTCCTATTTCGCCTCGTGAAGCTATGCCTCTGGGCTTGAGCTTCTCCTCTTCCTCAGTGAGTACTGGTATAGCTGACAATAGCATCTGTGTGTAGGGATGAAGTGGGTTCTCGAATACTCTCTCTGTTGGACCTATTTCGACTATTTTGCCAAGATACATTATTGCGAGTCTTGTTGTGAAGTTTCTTGCTAGTCCGAGGTCGTGTGTTATGAAGAGGTAGGAGAGATTGAATTTTCTCTGTAGGTTGACTAGTGTATTGATTATCTTTGCTTGTATGGAGACGTCTAGCGCAGAGGTAGGCTCGTCAAGTACTATGAATGAAGGCTCTGTTGCTAGTGCTCTTGCTATGGCTACTGCTTGTTTTTCTCCTCCTCCAAGCTCGCGTGGGTATCGGTACATGTAGTACTCTGGGGGGAGTTCTACTAGCTCTAGTAGTTTTGCTACTTCATTTTCTAATTCTTCTTTCTTCTTTATTCCCTTGTAAAGCTTTATTGGAAGTGCTACTATGTCGAAAACAGTCTTACTAGGATTTAGAGATGATGCAGGATCCTGGAATACTATCTGTATCTCCTTTCTCACGTGGCGAGGTCTTTTGGGGGCAGGCACTGATATGTCAATACCCTTATAATATATTTTTCCTGACGTGGGTGCATACATGCCTACTATGACGTGTCCAGTCGTGCTCTTGCCTGACCCAGACTCTCCTATCAAACCAAAGGTTTCTCCTGGCATTACTTCAAAGCTTATATCGTCTACTGCTCTTACAATGCCAAGGCTTACTCTAAAGTACTTCCTCAAGTGGTCAACTCTTAGTATAGGCTCTTTTGAGTTTACCTGGGCCAAGGGCTGAGTCACCTCTTGACGTAAAGCCAACAAGCAACCCAGTGCCCCTTCCTAACTTCAACAAGTGGAGGCTTCTCCTTTCTACATCTCTCTGTTGCATACTCGCAACGCGGATGGAATCTACACCCTGAAGGAGGGTTAACGTAGTCAGGTATCCTGCCTGGTATCCCTTTTCCTATGCCTTCACCAGTAAGCTTGGGCGCAGCCTCTATGAGTGCTCTAGTGTAGGGGTGGAGAGGGTTACTGAATAATTCATCGCTACTAGCAGTCTCTACTATATCTCCAGCGTATAGGACATATGTTCTGTTCGTCATTTTTCTAACAGCGCCTAGGGCGTGACTAATTAGTATAACTGAGAGCCTCCTCCTCTCAACAATCTCGTTTATAAGCCTAAGTATCTGGTCTTGAATGGTTACGTCGAGATTTGTTGTAGGCTCGTCTGCTATTAATAGCTCTCTAGCAGAGACAAGAGCCATTGCTATTACTACACGTTGTCTCATCCCGCCACTTAGCTGGAATGGGTAACTGTCAAAGACTCTTTGGGGGTCGGGGAGCTTTACTTCTTCAAGTAGCTTGAGAGCCTCTTCTCTCAACTCTTTCTTAGAGAGTTTTATGCCTTCCTCAAGCCTACTATACTTAATTATGTCCATTAGTTGTTCTCCAACCTTAAATACAGGATTCAACGCTGATGTGGGGTCTTGAAATATCATTGATAGTCCTCGTCTCCTTATTCTCTTCATCTCTTTTTCACTTACACTCATTAAGTCTAATTTCCCCCTATAGATGACTTTTCCACGAACATTAGTAGCGTTTGGCGGCAATATTCTAAGAATGGTCTTCATTAGTGTTGTTTTTCCTCCACCAGCTTCTCCTATGAAGCCTATCTTCTCTCCTTCATTAATATGGAAGGACACGCCATTGAGAACCTTCATTATTCCACGGTATGTTTTGTAGCCTACATATATGTCTTTGGCCTCTATGAGCGGCGGCCTCTCCACGGCGTATCACCTTTCCGTGGCTGCAAAGATGTCTCTTATACCGTCGCCAAGCAAGTTAAAGCCAAGTATTATGAATGCAATTGCCAGGGCAGGAAACACGCTAATCCACCAGTATGTAGGGAGATACTGTCCTCCCTCAGCAACCATGGTGCCCAAATCTGGTGTTGGGGGCTGTGCGCCTAACCCTACGAAGCTTAGTGCCGCGCCTATCAGTATGACCCATCCAACGTCTAGTGTCAGTTTTGTGAGTATTGGGCCGAGACAGTTTGGCAGTATTTCTCTAAACATTATGTAGCTCTTCTTTGCTCCCAGGAGTTCTAGGGCTATGACGTAGTACTCGTTTCTTATTGATGAGACCATGTTGTACATAAGCCTTGTATACCATGGCCACCACATGAGTGTGACAGCCATCATAGCATTGAATATGTTTGGTGTTAAAACCGAGGTTATAGCCAGCGCTAGAACCAGTGGTGGGACAGCTATGAATATATCTGCGAACCTCATGATAACCATGTCTATCCATGTTCCACGATAGTAGCCAGCTATGAGGCCAAGTATTATGCCAGGAGGAGCTGCAAGAGACAGAACGACAGCAGCAAGCATCATAGAGTATCTGAAGCCGAATAGTACACGGCTAAACACATCTCTACCGTATGCATCAGTTCCAAATGGATGCTTCCAGCTCGGAGGCTGATAAGCTTCTTCAAAGTTCATGTAGAGCCCTGCAGACTCTGGGTGAGGAGCTATGTAGGGGGCAAATAGTGCTATGAATATTGTTATAGAGACTATGGCGAGGCCTATTAGTGATAGTGGGCTCCTCTTAAAGTAGTACCATGCACGTCTAAGCGATTCATACCGCCTTGAAAACCCTCTCCTAACATATACTGATGAGCGTGCCTTAGCCATGGCTACTCTCCCCTCTCAAGATACCTTATTCTTGGGTCAAGATACGCAACAAGAATGTCTACAATAATGTTTGCAACAGCGTAAATTATGCCAATAACAAGAACTACAGCAACTATTGCATTCAAGTCCTTACGTAGCATAGCGGCTATAC
>JALTZF010000008.1:86701-90400 GCA_027046265.1 Pyrodictiaceae archaeon | reverse complement strand
TCACGGTACTCGTAGAAGAACTGTGAAGGTGTCATACTACGGAAGCTTACATCAGCCTCGCTAACTTCTACAAGACTTCGGCTGGCAGTAGTTGCTGTTAAACTAGTTCTCGATGTTCTGCGTCTCCTCCTAGGCAATGTTGTGGCACCCTAAATCCTATTGAAAAGTTGGAGTAGGCTAATATAGATGCATAAAGCATTCTATTAATCAATTGTCTCGAATACCAATTAAAACACAAGTATTTATTAGTATTTAGTCTTTGAAAAGTTTCCTTATAGACTGTGTGTATGGTGGAACCACGATACCTCTTTCAGTTATAATAGCTGTTACAAGCTCTGGTGGTGTTATATCAAATGCTGGATTGTATACTGGCACATCGGGGACCGTTATAAGCAACTTACCGAGAATAGTACGTACCTCATCGGCTTCACGTTCTTCTATAGGTATACTGTCACCTTCTAGGCTCAAGTCGAAAGTTGATGTCGGCGCGGCAACGTAGAAGGGTATTCGGTGCCTATAAGCTAGGACTGCTATTGTGTAAGTACCTATTTTATTCGCAACATAGCCATCAACTGTTATCCTGTCAGCACCCACTATGACCTTGTCTACAAGCCCCTTATACATAACATAGCCTACCATATTGTCTGTTATTAGCCTAACTTCTATCCCCTCCTTCACAAGCTCCCAAACTGTAAGCCGTGCCCCTTGTAACAAGGGCCTAGTCTCAGTTGCTATGACCTTGATCCTCTTCCCCTCTTCTATGGCAGCCCTCATGACCCCCTCAGCAGTACCATACCCTGCTGTTGCTAGTGCACCCGCGTTACAGTGAGTTAGTATAGTGTCGCCATCCTCTATGAGCTTAGCACCAATCTTGCCTAACTTAATGTTAGCTTCAACATCCTCTATATGGATCTTCTTCGCCTCCTCTACTACCTCTCTCACAACCCCATCTACACCTTTATGTTTGGCTGCCTCTCTAGCTTTTGACATTACCCTATTTAATGCCCAGAAAAGGTTGTAGGCTGTAGGCCTCGTAGACGCGAGAACCTTGTATGCTTCTTCAAGCTTGTCAAGTAGCTCATCGGCACTCTTGGCTTCGGAGTAGTATGCGGCGAGAGCTAAACCGTAGGCTGCTGCAACGCCTATAGCGGGCGCTCCACGTATCTCCATGGTCTTGATTGCTTGTGCAACACGTCTATAATCTCTTGTCTCCCTATAGATTTCCTCCCATGGCAGCTGTCTAGTGTCAAGCCACCTAAACACGGGCCCCTCAGGCTTATCCTCTATCCATTCGAGAGGCTTGACCCTGAGCCTCTCAAGTATACTCATGAGTTCTTGCACCTCTACCATTAAGTTATGGATGGATAACAGTATGCCTGGTACATACTTGCCGTCTAGAGGCTTAGGAGAGCTGAACTATAAAATTCTCATTGTTCTCTTATCATAGTATCCTCGGGGGCTTCTAGATGGGCAAGGAAGACGTAGAAGAGGCTATTGTGCTGAGAATAGAGAGGAGTAAGTTGCCACGTGTAAACGTGGTAGATGGGCTTGATAGGGTTCAGCGAGTGCTAAGCTATACGCCGACAAGCAGCGAGATACATGTCATTGAGGCTCTATACATACTGTACACTGGACATGGTAGAGCTGTTGACGAGGAAGACAAGAATATGGGCTTCAAAGAAGTTATGGAGGCTTACAGTAGCCTAAATCCTTATGCGTGGGTAGAGTTCGAGGTGTACTACGATCTCAGAAGACGCGGCCGTATAGCCTTGCCTGGGCCCCGGCAACACACTTTCCTGCTTAGGAAGAGTAAGAAAGACCCGAAGTACACTAAGTATGTGCTTGTTCTCGAGGAGAGTAGACGTGTTAGTCTTGACCAGCTAAACAAGTTTGTTGAAGAGGCGCTACACAATAACTGGGAGCCAGTAATAGCCATAGTTGATAGGTATGGCGACATAACCTATTACTCTATAACGCTCTTTAGGCCCCGGCAGCTCACGAGGTAGCTAGCTCACACTTAGGTGCCTACCTAGTCAAGGGTGATAGATTGTGGCGAGGATAAGGCTGGAGCCACTAAGAGGTTTCCGTGACATACTCTACCCTGAATCTCGCGTGCTAAGCCGCCTCATGCTGATATTTGCTGAGGAAGCAGAAGCGCATGGGTATGAGGAGGTTAAGCCACCTACTCTAGAGAGATTCGAGCTTTTCGCGTTGAAGTCTGGTGAGGAGATAAGGAGGTCAATGTACGTCTTTAAGGATAAAGGCGGAAGAGAAGTCGCTCTACGGCCAGAGGCTACTGCCAGTATTGCAAGAATATATCTTAAGCACTTGCGTGGCAAGCCTAAGCCTCTAAGGCTTTACTACATAGTTAACTGCTTCCGCTACGAAGAACCGCAGCGTGCAAGGTATAGAGAGTTTTGGCAAGCTGGCATAGAACTCCTTGGCTTAGAGGGTATTGAGGCTGACTTTGAGGTCATAAAACTATTACTAAGCTTCTACGATAAGATAAACATGATCGACAAGATAGTATTAAAGATTGGGAACACGAGAATATACCGTTCACTATTCAAGGAGCAAGGCCTACCAGAGGATGAACAAGACAGAATACTCCACCTCATGGACAAGAACCTCTACGAAGAAGCCGCAAGCATTATCGAGGAAAAGATGGGTAGTGAGCTTGCTAATACTCTAAGAAAACTCTGGGCAAGTGCACGTCACGATACGAGACAAGCAAAAGATATCTTGTCGTCATACTCTGAGAATGCAGCACGTGCTGTAGAAGAGCTTGAAGAGATTGTGGATATGATCAAGGACTACTCAAGTGTTAGGATTGACGTTGACCTAGCATTTGCGAGAGGCCTGGCATACTATACGGGACTTATATTTGAAGTAAAGGTGCCTGGTTTCCCTGTAAGCATAGCTGGCGGAGGACGCTACGACGAACTCATAGAACTCTATGGTGATGAACGTCTTCCTGGTACAGGATTTGCCATAGGGCTTGACCGGACAATGGCAGCCCTACAATTTCTTGGTCATAAACCCGACATAGTGTACTCTGAAAGACCAAAAGTTGGTATCGTGGCGCTCAACGCAAAGCTTGTGACATACGCGTCACGTGTTCAGGACATACTAAAAGAGAAAGGCTATACTGCTGTACTATTCGTAGAAAGAAGGGTAGGTAAGATAATCCCTAGACTACTAGACCAAGGCTATACACTAATGATTGTAATAGGGGAGAAGGAGGCCAGAGAGCAATCTGTCACCATGAAAGACCTAAAGAGCCGTCAGCAAGTCAGAGTGCCGCTAGAAAAACTTAGTAGCCTACATCAAGTTAGTAGCTTATTCGGGCATGATAATAGCAAAACATAATAAGCCGTATATTAAGCTTCAACAGTTTACTTTCAGGTTGAACTTGACCTCATACCCTAAAATTTGTCAAAGCACTAAATAGTGCTCATTGAAGCTTTGACTCATTTATTATAAGGTGAAGCCAGTGGTGATCACAGATGGAGACTGAGGTGCCACTAGGCGAGTATGAGGAGCTTGGGAAGAAGGAAATAGAAGAGCTCGCACGCAAAGTTGCCGAGAACTTAAAAGAGTACTTGCCTCCCGGTGTGAACAAGCTACTGCGGAGACTAAGCAAGGCCATTGAACGAGCCATAGTTTCTCGGCACCGCCGCCTCGTAGTAGTTACTGGGA
>JALTZF010000008.1:69979-86691 GCA_027046265.1 Pyrodictiaceae archaeon | reverse complement strand
TACTGGGACTGATCCTGTTAGAGTCGCAGCAACTGTTGCTCGCATAGTGTTATTCTATGAACGCATATACCGGCGCGTCAAAGGCAAGTATGAACTTCCTTTACTCTTAATATTCCACGACGAGTTTAAGGATGCGAAGATAAGGAAAGAAGTGATAAAGCGAACTATAAAGATGAATACTAACCTCGTAACAAGCACTATAGCAAGATACGAGGAGAGCGAGAGATATCTTGGTACTACATTCAAAATCCTCATACTTGACTTAGTTAATGACCTCAAACCAAACGATGTGGGACGCCTCACTGGCACAGTTGAAGGCGGCGGGCTTGTAATATTTATGGTGCCACCATGGGATAAGTGGGATAAATGGATGACTATATTCAAGAAAAACCTCGTCATACCAGGGTACAGGGAGCCTAGGCATGTCTTTATAAAGTGGTTTAAGAGGAAACTACTAGAGCACAAAGGTGTCTTCATATTTGATGTTGACAGAGGAGATCTAACGAAGGCTGAGGACTACCCAGCAATCGTGAGTAGTGAGAGAAAAATAGAGATACCCGAAAAGACCATGTTCCCCCGTGAACTATACGAGCTTGCACTCACACAAGACCAGGTAGAAGTTATAAAGACACTTGAGTCCATGATAGAGAGGCCCCCAAAGGGTAAGAAGAAAGCAGTAATAATAACATCGGATCGTGGCAGAGGGAAGTCTGGAGCCGTTGGCATAGCATCGATAGGCTTAGTTACAAAGATAAAGAAACCTGGAAGGGTAAGGATAGTAGTTACTGCTCCAAGTCTCTCCAACGTCCAGGCATTCTTTACGCTAGCAGTAAAGGCTGCCGACAAGCTTAGCATAAACATCGATATAAGGAGGAGAGGAGACAACATACTCGAAATCCATGGCCCCAAGTTCAGTATAGAGTACTGGGAGCCTATACATGTCCCAAAAATGAAGGCTGATATCGTTGTTGTAGACGAGGCTGCTGGTATGCATGTACCCCTACTCATACAGATATGGCGTAATCATAGACGCATAATATTTGCAACAACAATACATGGTTACGAAGGTGCAGGTAGGGGCTTTTCTGTAAGATTCCTACCAGTACTGGAGAAAGACCCTAAGACTGAACTCGTACACATAGAGATGCATGAACCTATCCGCTACGCACGCAACGACCCTGTAGAAAAGTGGCTCTTTGACTCTCTACTCCTTGATGCTGAGCCAGCAGAACTAGACGCAGCAGACCTAGAAGACATAGAGAAAGGACACCTAGAGTATGTGAAGTACGATCCCGAACACCTCTTCAGCCCAGAAGGCGAAAAGGAGCTCCGCCAGCTCTTTGGCATATACGTACTAGCCCACTACAGAAACGAGCCCGACGACCTTGGCATACTTGCTGATGCACCCCACCACATCATAAGAGCTGTGCGTACAAAGACAAACAAGAAGATTGTCTGCGCGCTACAAATAGCACGTGAAGGAGGGCTTGACGATGAAATGGTTGAAGACCTCCTTCGTGGAGGAAAGACTCCTGGAAACATCATACCCGATCGCCTCCTCAAGCATGCTAGACTGCGCGAGTTTGGCTATGCGCGAGGACTAAGGATAGTACGCATAGCAACACACCCCGAGGTACAAGGCAAAGGCATAGGCTCATACGCCCTAGAAGAACTCTACAAGGAAGCCATTAGTGAGGGATTAGACTGGGTTGGCAGCGGCTTCGGCGTTAACGAGCAACTCCTAAGGTTCTGGCTAAAGAATGGCTTCCTACCCGTCCACATGTCACCAGACCGTAACCCAGTAAGCGGCGAATACACCATACTTGTGCTTAAGCCTATAACAGAGCAGATGAAAGAACTTGTGTCAATAATTAACAGGGAGTTCAAGAGGAAGGTACTCGAATGCCTCCACGATCCCTACCGTGGCCTCGAAATAGAGGTTGCACTCATGATACTCAAAACCGGGGACCCCATAGATGAAACCTACTATCCCCGGTTAACACCAATACAGCTCGATAGACTATGGATCTACGCTTACGGCCCTATGACCTACGAGGCCGCAGCCGACATAGTATACGAACTTGTGAAATCCTACTGGCTAGTATACCCAAAGTCAAAGGGGCTAACTCTAACAAAGAAAGAAGAACTAGTCACTATCTCAAAAGTCCTCCAGGCAAAAAGCTGGGACCAAGTAGCCTCAGAGCTTCGCACAAGACCTCATAGTGTCATGGTGACCCTAAAGGAGATTGCAAGAAAGATGCTGAAACACTACTATGGAATTGACAGTGAATCCTCTGTGGGCCTACTAGGTAAAAGCATAGCTGGATCATACCAAGACAGACTACACGTCGTGGTGCCTATTCAGTGGCGTAAAAAGAGAAAGGAGAGGGATAGAGAGGACACAAGAGAGAACGCCAATAATAGAGAAGATGATGTGTAAGAGCTAGCTCACACTAATTCTTGCCCCCACATTGCGTGGACGAAGCATGTATACAGTCCAATTATTCGGGATAATCCTCTTAGCCTCTTCCAGAGCCTTCCTAGCCTTAGACTCGTCTTCATAGAAGCCATATACTAGTGGCCCCCAACTACTTTGTCCCACACCCCTAGCACCAAGCTTGGAGAGAAGCCTTGTAGCATCCTCGGACTCCTTACAGCAATAAAGCCCTCCTTGGACATCACCGAAATACTCTCCAGTAATCCTATCAATCTCTTCAACACCCCTAGCAAACAAGTCAAAATCATTGAAGGCTATGCCTGGCAAAACCATCCTCATAAGTACACTATAAGCTTTACAGCAAAGATCCTGGCTCTCCTTCTTCTCGACAATCCTCATTATTACACCCCGCTCTTCCTCTTCTTCAATTCTCCACCCTGTTTTAGGCAGTATAGCTATTACGCGCCAATGTTCTGGTACCCGAGCATAGGCTGCAGGCAATGCTCCAGCTGTGCCTCTACGTACACCAGTATCGATGACTAGTCCGCCATACACAAAAGCTCCTTTGCCTACACCTGAGAAAGACTCACGCCTTGAGCGCTTAACAGCTTCAATGGCTGCTTCCTCTACACTGTAGCCTGCTAGTATAGCTGCAGAAGCGTATAGTGCTAAGATAAGTTGCGTAGTCGAACCCAACCCCACGTGGGGAGGAATACATTCATGAAGCTTAACACGTAGCCCCTCAATCCCAAACGCTCTAGCAGCCTTACTAACATACCCTAGAGCCCTATCAGCCTGGCACCCTTCAACAGTGACAGTGTTTGAAACCTCAACAGTGATCTTATAGCCCACACCGTCAACTGATAATCCTACGCCGCCAAGCCGTAAATCACCATGTGTGCATAAGCCATAGAACCCCAAATGAATTCTTGCACCAGTCCAGACAGAAACCCTTCTCGAGCCCGTCAAAGCCCTGTTCACCCCATCATACTAGTGAGTGACCACTACTACACCTTGCCTCTGTAGCTCGTCTACAAAAAGGCCTACAAGCCTCTTACCAATACCCAGTTTGACAGTCTTCTCACGCCATGGCTCAACACTATCCCTAAGCCAGGGCTTAGACCACCATCCAACTTTCTCGCTGAAATTCATACCAAAAAGCTCTACTCTCTTCACACCAACAATACTACTACAGAGCAGTATGAGTCCCAGTGCTTTATCGCCATCAGTAAACCCTATTGGTGGAAGAGAGTGTACGCCTACAGAGTCCTCGCACTGTGAAACTCCTGCAACGTTGTGAAACAAGGGTACAAGAGCACGAACAGCCGCAATGTTATCGCCGTGTGCGTGGACAATCATTACCGCGCCGGCTCTAGAGGCCTCTAGCAGGCTACTCCAACGCCCATCAAGATCCCCTATGACTACACTAGGATGAATACCAGATTCTACGAGCAGAGTTGTAGAGCCATCAACGGCAATGATTACATTGCACATCTTATCAATTCTGTCCACATAAAGTTCTAGGCTCTCTGAGCCTCCTGTAACGCATACTGTCCTGTTCTGCAAGAGCTGGCATACATCTGTATAGTAAACATATCTACCATCAAGAACAGCCTCGTAGAGAAGCCTCTCTAGTTCGCTTGCAGCAAAACAGTCATCATCCTTACTAAACCCGAGTACCGAACGGGCATAAGCTATGTACCCAGCAACACTGGACCAGGGGAAGACTGTGCTCAGTCCTGGAGTGATATACGAGTCCCTAACAGTCCTCAGTACACCACAAGACACCTACGTGACACCATTAGGAGTCATAAGTACAGGAAAATTAATCTATGCACGCATCTACCCAGGTACACGTCTTAGTGAGATAGCTAGAGAAGCAATAGAGGCATGTATAGCTCTCCCATCTAAGCCAGACCCTTTCTACGACTACTTTGAATCACAGAAGCTAGCCCTAGAAGACGGTAAGGCCATAAGAACTCCCTGCGTCTCTGGCTCACCGGTCTACATCGAAGCAGTCATTGTGAAACGGAAACGGTGGCTAGAAAATGGATACATAATCTACATGGAGCCAGTATACGTCCGATACACTGGTAGCAGAGTGTGCGAGGGCTACACTAGAACTATGGGATGCAGCATTGAACTCCTCATAAACTATACGCGAGCACTCTACTGGTCCAAGAAGAGGCCACCAAACTGTTCACGTGCATACATGCATCTTGTACGTGTTAGAGAAGCCCTAGAGTGTATAAAAAGAGCTGACTTGACAGGGAGACTATACAGTCGTGCTCGCTTGCTAGCTGAAAAAGCTGAGACCAATATGGCTCTCTACGGGTGCTACGGGACCCCACCTGGAACAGAAAGACAGAATATAAAATAGGCCAAAACACATATGACTAGTAAAATTGGCCGGCGGGGCTCGCCGCCGCAACCCCCGCGCATCCGCGGGGTTGGGATGAGCGAGCGGATCCTATTCCCTCTGGCTGGGGGTCGGGGGCATACACATCTCCTCCTCTAACTCCTCCGCTAAGACTTAGCGTCCACTCCTAGGCCGGCGCTCTTGTGGGTTACTAGACAATGCTACTTCGGTAAGCTTTGAGCGTGCAAGTCTCGACAATAACAAGTTCTCAATGCTATCTATTATGCTGACACCCCTCTTAACCATAGAGTCTACAAGGTCTAAAGCCCAAGGAAAGCCTGAAGGCCCAGCCTCCCATGCAAGCATCGCAATGAACCCAAGGCATTCCTCTCGGCTACTACAGCACGCTTCGACCTTGACTGCTGGCGATACCCCTCTTAGAGGCCTATAGAATGCCTCTACGCACCCCTTACCAATAAGATCCTTCGAGCTATGAGGCAAAACTATGGCTTCTCCAGGATATAATACAAGTGATGCTATGGCTTTATCTGTAAGATTTACGCCTAAAAGGAGTGAGAGTCTTCTCGAATAACTCCTCTTCAATACACCAGCAATGACTCCTCTAGCTTTAAGCACCTTGTCTACAAGCTCAATACTTATCTGCTTGACTTCTCTCCACAAGGGATTCCTCCCTTGACGAGGCACCAGCTCGCCATCAAGGACTATCGACTTAGAATCTAGGCCTAGGGCAAGCCTTCTCTCTTGCTCACGAGCAAACGCTACAACATAGTCTTGGTCTAAGTCCTTAAGCCTTTCAATTATTAGCCAACGCTTCATCTCAACTGATGCATTACACCAATATACAGCTGCAACAGCTACAACACTCATACTATATCCTACTAGGCTCACAGGTGTAGAAGGGAAAGCTGAGTCAACAGCATAGATATCACAGCTAATACGGCTCGACGACACTGGCCCCAGCCTTGTGAGGATACCAAGCTTCTCCATCTCCTCCCTTAGATCCGTTATGCTTAGCCGTGGGGTCTTAGAAACGATGTGATCGACGGCTTCGCTGGGATCACTAAACTCTAGGATATCAGGCAAATCTGGTAACCCTCCATACTCTTAGGTGCCTACATACACAGCTAAGCGTGGCCTTAAAATTAGAGCCTAATCGAGTCCTAGGCTAGTGGTGGCACTACTAAGCCTTGCCGGGTGAGAGTTATTGTGGCACAAGAAGAATACCGTATAGACCCCTGGGGTACCGCAGTAAAGATAGAGTATGAAAAACTATTCAAGTACTTTGGGATATCAGAGTTTGCCCCTCTCCTACCGAGAATACGTGAAGTCTTTGGAGAACCCTTACACCTCATGAGGCGAGGTGTGATCTTTGGCCATAGAGACTATGAGAAAATACTTGAAGCCTACAAGTCGCGTGAGAGAATAGCCCTTGTCACAGGGTTCATGCCTAGCGGCAAGTTCCACTTTGGCCACAAGATGGTTGCAGAACAGATCATCTACTACCAGAAACTAGGCTTTGAAGTATTTGTAGTTATTGCAGACGCGGAAGCTTATGCTGTAAGGAAGCTGGATCGTAAGAAGGTGATAGAGTATGGTCTGTACGAGTATGTTGCCAACCTCATAGCCCTAGGGCTAGAGAAGAATAAGCACACTCACATATACTTCCAGACAAACTACGAGAAACCCTACTACAGACTAATACAAATGTTCTCGCGCAAAGTGACAATGGCCGAAATGGAAGCAATATACGGCAGTATGGAGCCAGGAAAGGTCATCGCAGCACTGACACAGGCAGCAGACATACTCCACCCACAGCTAGACTATTTTGGCGGGTTCAAGTACGTGATAGTTCCAGTAGGCGCAGACCAAGACCCGCACATGAGGCTCACACGAGACATAGCTGACCGCTTCAAGAGCGAATTAGGATTTGAGAGGCCATCATCAACATACCATAGATTCCAAGTAGGACTAGACGGGAACAAGATGAGTAGTAGTAGACCAGACCACACTATATTCCTGACAGATCCACCAGAGCAAGCAGTAAGAAAACTCAAGAGAGCACTGACAGGCGGAAGAGCCACTATCGAAGAGCAGAGAAAGCTTGGAGGAGTCCCTGAGGCGTGCACCGTATACGAGTTCTACGTGTACCACCTAATATTCAGCGACAAGGAACTCCTAGACATATACAGGAGGTGCCGTGGAGGAGAACTCCTCTGTGGCGAATGCAAAAACCATGCAGCCGAGTTACTCACAAAATTCCTAGAAGAGCACCAGAAAAAACTCGAGAAAGCAAGAGACAAAGTACTCGGCTACGTTGAACCCCCAGAATTCTAGGCCAACTCTACCAAGGACCCTAAAACTCTCGGAGAAAACATAAAGGGACACCGTCAAACTTCACCGGAAAAAACCCCCTTATACTTCAGTAATCTAATAGGGATATAATGCCCAGATATCTGAAATATATCTTTATGCTTGTGCTACTAACGATGTCATTTATAGTGCCTATTAGCCTACTCTCCGGCATGGCCGCTAGCCCTGGTGTAGGCGACAATAGCGGTGTGAACGATGATGGTCGATGGGAGGTGGGTGCCTTATGGGTAAACGATTACAGTAATGCTTGTTGCGATTGTACAGCCGGAAACCTAGAGTGTTGTGATGATGGTGCAAATAAGCTTATCCAAGTACTAACAAGTAACGGCTTTACACAACGCTTCAATCTAGGCGACTGTAATGCTTGGAGTACACACCTAATAGATGAGAGTAATGGTGGACTAGATCGCTACTATGCTGACGGCGTTGACTTACTCTTAGTCTCTGGCCATGGTTCTCCTCTCGGCTTTCTATTCTGTGTAGGCTGTAGTGTGGGGCCTTCTGTGATTAGGCTTGGTGACAACGATCTTGAATGGGTCATCTTTGATGCATGTGAAATATTGTCAACAGTTGCTGAAGACATAGCAAGTAGCCCATGGAACAATGTATTCAACGGTCTTCATGCTATGTTAGGCTTCAATACAACAGTGCCCGATGCTGACAAAGAGTGTTTCTTAGGCATCTGTATACCCGTCTGTGGTAAGAGAGAAGAATTGTTTGCCGAGTACCTAGTGCAAGGATACGACATTATAAATGCTTGGAGAAAGGCCACTATAGAAAGCATAAAAGACTCAAGTGTATGGGCTGGAGGCCATGGCCCATGGGATCCGGCTACACAGAGCTACGGTATTTATGATGCACCCTATGCAGATCCCCCGTTTATAACAAATGATGTCACTAACCCACAATACTTCATGGGTATGTTTTGGAGGTGTGGATGAAGATGCTTAAGAGACTCAGCTCAGTCTGGGCATTTACTCTAGTCTTCCTTAGTATAGTCCTCCTAGTACTAGCATTACACTACTACTATAGTAGTGAAGAGGATAGTGAAACTCAAACCCCTACTATACTATTACCGCAAGGCTATAAACTGGCATTAACCACAAATGACGTCTACATACTTAAAGTAGAGCTCTTAGCTTTTAATGAAAGCCATGCAGCAAGGATACTATCCACGATATTGGGTCAAAATGTTAGGCTCGACAAAATAAAATCATATGTTGCTGAGATTAAGTACTTTGAAAAACGTAGTACAGATTTAGTAGATTTTGAGCTAGATGTTAATGGGCAACTTAGGTTTTACCATGTAAAATACAATTATACAAAATTCACAAGCGACTTTGATGAAGCTAACATGTCTAGGAGGGCTAGCAAAATACTAGACTACATACTGAACGTGTACAAGGAGGCAGGATTTACCGCTTATGGGTGGAAGTTCACTCTTGACAAAATAACTCCAGACATTGTTGCATTTGGGAACATGTCGACAGGGAATACCAGTAAGAGGTATGGGATCATATCTGTCATCTTCAATACGTACTACAGAGGACTAAGAGTATATGGGTTATACCGTATAGACTTCTTCCCAGACGGGGACATTGCAGCTATATTCTTTGACCTTTGGAATGTTAAGCCCGTAAAGAAGCTTAAAGTGAGCCAGCTATTACGTGTAGAGGATGCCTTAAAGCGTCATGCAAGCCCTAGTCTCCTATCGAAGTTGGCAAGTAGTAATTTCATAAACATAACAAAGGTAGAACTAGCGTATGTGCCGTTGAGCTTCACGAACGGCACAACTTATCTTATACCAATGTACATCGTCAAGTTTAAGGGCTACCATGGCACAGTTAGGGTGCCCGCAGTAGAAGATGAAACCCTTCATAGTCTAGTGAAAGCCTACTTTGACTCTGCTACTAAGACCATGGCTACAAAGTTGACAGGTCTTGAGTGCAAGCCTCCTACAGTTAATCCTACAGTTAATCATGTAGCCAGGATTATAGTTAAGACTAGAAGCAAGACTATGGTATTATACCCTAGCCAGAATTCTAACCTTGTAGAAGAAATTCTTGGCAACGTGTTTGCAATCATAGAAAACAGAGTTGCAAACATACTAAGGTGCGCAATAACCGAAGAGGACATTCAGAGTAAGTTGATGAATTCAAAAGAGTTTGTCCACATAGTCTTTAAGAGTCCTATAAATCTGAAGCTTAGAAGAGTTGGAGGTATTGAATGCTCAGAAGCAATAGAACTCTATTTAACGCCTCTACCAAGCCAGGCAACTAGAGTTGAGAAATACATCCTCTACATGAAAGCACCGTCTACAAGTTATTGGGGTTGCTACTGGCTAGAACAAACTCCTTCAAGATAACCCTATAGCTCATCATTTGTTCTTTACGTTTGCTCGCCCCATCTTCGCGCCTCGTAATCTGCGAGATAATCCAGTCTGCTTTCCCCTCTCCTCCTTCTGAAGAGTCTTCGTTCTATACTCCATGCTAGTGAGGAGGCTAGCTCTTTCATGCCTGGCCGTCCAGGCCTTGGTATTACGAGGCCTTTCCGTATGCTTTCAATGACCTCTTCCGGAGTTACTTCTTGGACTTCTATAATATTGTAGGCTGCGCCTATGGAGTCCACGATGTGTGCATCGCTATTAGCCAAGCCCGGTAGCCCCATCTCTTTAGCAGCATACTTGGCCTTCTCATTAGACCAGGGGTCGCTGTATGCGTTGAATACTTCTATTGCATCCCAGCCTCCCTCATAGACTAGTTCTCCTATACCCATCCTACGCTTATCGAAAGGGTGAGCTGGCACTACTAGACACCCCTCTTCTTGCATGTAGTCTCTGAGCTGAAGGGGGTCCTTTGGCACTCGCTCGGGAGCGTGATTAGCACAGTAGACGAGAATGTCGCCATGAGTTGTGCGTACCTCATTTCCGATCACGACGACAAGTTCTAAGCCCATAGACTCCACAGCTCTTCTAGCGCGTAAGCTCCCCTCGAAACTGTCATGGTCAGTTATGGATATGACTTCGAGCCCCTTCTCTACTGCCCTAACTACAATCTCTCCTGGTGAGTGCTTACCATCACTGACTGTGCTATGGATATGGAGGTCGCCGCGTAAACGTATCAAGACATGCTACCCTGGGCTAATGGGTCTGCATCTGTGCCCCCTTATTCAGCGTTGTTTCCTAGTGTTAAGCGAGTATGGGCAGAGCCTACTGTAAGGACAGTATCTGCACTCCCACTCGTAGCGTGGCCTCCTGGCATCCTCAACGGTTTCTCTCAGCAGCGTCTCAATATCTATGCTAGACTTCTCAATGGGGAACTCTACAAGCCTCTCTGGAGTCACATAGACGAGGAAGCCCCTACTAGCTCCGAGAATGTTCATGTAGACTTGCAGTTGTAGAATGTGGTGTTCGAGGGGCTTATTCTCTGGTAAATCACGGCTCGTCTTTATCTCAACAACTACTGAAGGCTTCTCATCTTCGTAGTATACAAGGTCTGCTCTCCCCTTAAGCCTGTAGAGCTCACCCTCAACCTCGTATTCTTGGTTTACCTCGACTTCAGCAGCCCACCTGCCCCCCTCATGCTTAATGCTCGTCAGCGTGCTCTCAAGCCCTAAATGCACCAAGTCTCCCAGTACCATCTGTGGCTCGAACCTAAAGCTCAAAAGTGGATAATTCCTTCTCAACACCCTCTTGTGACTACACGATGTTAAGTCAGTCACATAGACTATGTGCGGGTCACTTTGCTCTTTAAGTTTCTCAGTAAACTCTTGCTGTTTAATCCTATACAACTCTTCGAGAACAACCATTACAAGATGTCCTCCGCTCTTCCCTTTCCCGATAAACCTTAAGCCCGCAAGTTTTGGTACATAAGCCGTTAGGAGCTCAGATAAGAGAGACTAGGGTGGAAAGTGCACAATTAAATATAGGCGATCCTGTCTAGTATGCGTTTAAGCTCTTCAAAACGCCCTATCTTCATTCTTAGCCTACGAAGCCACCTTGACAAGTTGTAGCACCCATTACCATACTCTATCAAGCCCTTCTCTCTGAGAGACCTAGCCACTAGTAATGGCTTTCGTATCCTGTGGAGTGTCGTGAGATCCTTCTCAAAGAGAATCTCGCCAACAGATATGTTGTCCCATACGTAGCTGAAAACAGTTAGCTCCTCAGTACTCAACGATGAAATCATTTCTCGAAGCTTTAATAGTGCCTGGAGGTCTTCCTTCGCTAGCTTTGAAGGCATCTACCTCACCCCTATACTTGCTAACAAGGAGTACGAGCGCGTGTCTCAGAGCCTCACTTCTATTCCTGAAAAGCCCCATTCTGACTAGGTCATCCAGCCTCTCTACAAGCTCTGCTGGAGCCTTGAACGACACTATGACTGTTTGTGGCACGTTTTACTCCCCAACAAGGGCTCTTATCTAATGCTTCACGTATGGTCTTAAAACCCTAGGTCTCAACACCTGTCCCATACTTTGTATGCCAAAAACCTAATCTACGCCACCGATATGGAGTAAAGTGTAATAGGCCTATGGTGCTACCTGCAGAAGGCTCCGCCACGTAAGCCAAGAATATTGTCTTGTCACTCTAGTGCTTTGCCAGCATTTGTGGTGGAAGCTATGCCTATAAGGTATGTTGAAGAGTGCCCAAGTGACAGTGAAGTCTACCAGTTACTACGCTACTATGTTGCAGAATGGTTCAAGCGTAGATACTCGTCTTTCACTCTCCCACAAAGGTGTGCTATCCCACTAATAAAGAAGGGTTACAACGTCCTTGTCTCGTCCCCAACAGGTACTGGTAAGACACTTGCAGTGTTTCTTGGCATAATAGATGAGCTATTTGCGCTGGGAGAGAAGGGCGAGCTAGAAGAGCAGATATACGCTGTCTACGTTTCCCCTCTTAGAGCATTAAACAATGACATGAAGAGGAACTTGTTGGATCCTCTAGAGGGCATCCGACGAGTAGCTAAAGAGGCAGGTATAGAGCTTCCAGAGATACGAGTCGCTGTTAGGACGAGCGATACGAAGCCTAGTGAGAAGCAGAAAATGCTTCGTCACCCGCCTCATATACTCATAACTACGCCAGAAAGTCTAGCCATCGCTTTATCTTCTCCTCGGTTTCGTGAGAAACTAGCCACAGCTAAATGGGTTATAGTCGATGAGATACATGAACTCGCGTCAAGCAAGCGTGGCGCACACCTCAGCTTGAGTATTGAGAGGCTCGAGAACCTTACTGGGTACCCTCTTCAGCGTATAGGGTTGTCAGCAACTATTGCGCCGCTAGGGGAAGTAGCTAAGTTCCTTGTAGGATTCCAGGACGACGGCTCGCCAAGAGACTGCTTGATAGTTGATGCAAGGTTTGCTAAGCCCATAGACATTAGAGTGTTGTGCCCAGTAAAAGACCTCATACACACCCCCGCAGAAGAGGTAAACGAAGCCATCTATAGGCTTCTAGCAAAGCTCATACGTGAGCACCGTACAACGCTTGTGTTCACTAATACACGAAGCGCTACTGAGCGCGTAGTATACAAGCTTAAGAAAATACTAAAAGATGAAGGAATAGCCGATATGGATGCTATAGAAGCTCATCACAGTAGCCTTAGTAGAGACTTAAGACTCTCTGTGGAGGAGAAACTCAAGCGTGGCCAGTTGAAGGTTGTAGTCTCCTCTACAAGCCTAGAACTAGGAATAGACATAGGCTACATCGACCTAGTAGTACTACTAAGTAGCCCTAAGAGTGTGTCACGACTTCTCCAAAGGATAGGGCGAGCAGGCCACCACATACGCCAAGTAAGCAAGGGGCGGATAATAGTTGTTGACCGCGACGACTTGGTGGAATGCACAGTCCTAGCTAAAGCTGGTATGGACAGAAAAATAGACCGCGTACACATCCCACGAAACCCCCTGGACGTGTTAGCACAACATATTGTGGGCATGGCTGTTGAAAATAAGTGGAGTATACAGGAAGCATACCGTCTCGTTAAGAGAAGCTATAACTTCCACAACCTCAGCTTCGAAGAATTCATGTCTGTTCTACGCTTCCTAGCAGGAAAATATGGCCTTGAAGACCAGAGAGTCTACGCCAAGATATGGGTTGACGAAGAGGGAGGAGTTTTTGGTAGGAAGAAGTCATCACGCATGATATACTATCTGAACTCAGGAACAATACCTGATGAGTCAAAAATCAAGGTGTTCACACTTGAAGGACGCTACGTTGGAGATCTCGAGGAGCCATTTGTCCAGATACTAGCGCCCGGCGACATATTCGTACTAGGTGGGCGTACTTACGAGTTCGTGAAGAGTGAAGGCATGAAAGTCTATGTAAAGCCTGCTGAAGGCCAAAGGCCAACAGTCCCTAGCTGGTTCTCAGAAATGCTACCCTTAGCATTTGACTCAGCCTTACTGGTTGGTGCTTTTAGGAGATGGGTAGCAGACATGATAAGAGAAGGAGTGCCAAAGGAGAAAGCTGTAGAGCTAATCGCTAAAGAGTATAATCTCGACCATGACGCGGCAGAGAATATTTACAACTATATCCTTGAACAATACGAGTTCACAAATGGCCTCGTACCAAGCGACAAGCTGGTCTTAGTAGAGTTATTTCACGACTACGACAACGATGCTTCATCAATAATATTCCACACATTGTTCGGCCGCAGAGTGAACGACGCCTTATCACGCGCCTACGCCTATAGCCTCACAAAGATGACAAGATCAAATGTAAGAGTCACTGTGACAGACAACGCTTTCATGCTAACTGTACCCGGCATACGTAACATAGATCTCGAAACCCTCGTCTGGGGTATCACACCGGAAAACATAGATGCCATACTTAGACGTGTCCTCAAGAACACAGAACTCTTGAAGAGAAGGTTTAGGCATTGTGCACAGAGATCATTTATGATATTAAGAAGATACCGTGAAAGAGAACGTGACCCTCACACACTCCAGTTAAATGCACAAGCACTCCTCGAGGTCGTAGAAAAGATACCAGATTTCCCAGTGCTAAAGGAGACATATAGAGAGATCCTCGAAGACTACATGGATATACATAATGCAAAACTAGTGCTCTCATGGATACGCTCTGGAAGGATAAAAGTCGCGTACTTTGGGCCGACAAGTGTGCCATCACCATTCGCGCACCATGCTGTGGTGAGAGGTTACAGCGACGTAGTACTAATGGAGGATATCAAGAAGATGCTTATGGAGTTACATCGCAGAGTAGTTGAACTACTCAAGGGTAGAAGGGAGGAACAAGCACTAGCTAGCATTAGTGAAGAGAGTAAAGCTACTATTGGCGGCACATAGGTCAGAGGCTCAGCGAAGGACCACTTCGTCATTCTACTACTCGGTCGATCCCGGGGTATTTCATCATGGCCTAGTAAAACGTTTTAATATAAATGATTAAAAATTAAAATTTGAGATGCTAAGCATTATATTTCCAAGACCACTTAACCCTCACCCTCGACCCGGGTTAATAATTGCCGTGTAAGCTTCGTGATGCTACTCCTCTCCCAAATATTGACGATCTAGATTCTAAGTATGGTATCCAGGGCTCAAAAATAATACTCCGAATAGACATTAACAGCCCAATAAAACCTGAGACTGGCGAAATACTAGATGATAGCAGGATAAAGGCTCATGCAGCAACTATAAAGGAACTCGTTGAGCGGGGAGCAGGACTAGTAATATTATCACATCAGGGTAGACCTGGTGGAGACGATTTCGTTAGCCTAGAAAAACATGCTGAGCTATTGTCGAAGTATAGTGGCGTCGATATAGAGTTTATAGACGATGTTATAGGTCCAGCTGCACGAGACAAAATATCAAGGCTAAAACCCGGTGAAGCCCTCCTCCTCGATAATACTAGGATTATATCTGAGGAGATTATTGAGGCGAAACCAGAAAGGCATGCTAAAAGCATATTTGTGCGGAGACTAGCACCACTAGTAGACTACTACGTTAATGACGCATTTGCAACGATACACCGCAGCCAACCTAGCATAGTCGGGTTTCCACTCGTAATCCCATCTGCCATAGGGCGAGTCATGGAGAAAGAAGTGAGAGCAATATCCAAAATATATAGTGAAGAGAGTAGACCGCGAGTATTTGTTCTTGGCGGCGGCAAGGTACATGATACACTCAGAATACTTGAACACTTACACGCCAATAGTGCTGTTGACCGTGTACTAGCTACTGGGCTTATAGCAGAACTATTTATGCTCGCTAAAGGCATAGACATAGGGGAGGAGAATAGAGCGTTCCTAGAGTACAAGGGCTTAACAAGCCTCATACCACGCGCCCGCCGCCTCCTCCTTAGAGGTCTCCCTCTAGAGACACCAGTGGACTTTGTCACAATCATAGACGATAGAGTTGAAGTGGAGGTTGTAGGCAGGATCAAGGGGCTTATAAGAGACATAGGGCCACAGACCATTAAGATGTACACTGAGATGATGAAAGAAGCACAGCTAATAGTCTTAAGAGGTCCTGCTGGAGTAATTGAGGACCCACGATTCAAGGAGGGTAGTAAGGCTCTAGTAAGCGCGGCAATCAAGAGTAATGCATTTGTGATAATTGGTGGTGGTCACTTAAACTTGATAGCCTCAGAGTTGGGACTCGAGAATGCGGCAAATCTCCACATAAGCACGGGCGGCGGCGCTTTACTATTGTTCCTTGCAGGCGAAAAGTTGCCCGGAATAGAAGCTTTAAAGGTATCAGTAAAGAAGTTCTTTCCTGAGCTCTACAAGTCAAGCTTCAACCCCAATAGTTAGCATCACTCCTTCTCTATTCTCTAGGGGTGAAGTCTTATGGTGGGTGTGCGTGTTGGCGTGAACGGTTTTGGGACCATTGGTAAGAGGGTTGCAGAAGCAATAATGCTGCAAAGTGATATGGAGCTCGTAGGAGTAGTCAAGACAAAGCCTGACTATGCAGCATACTATGCTGCATCTCGCGGGATACCACTCTATACCACAAAGGAGAATATTAAGGAGTTTGAAGAAAACGGGGTACCAGTTAAAGGCACTATAGAGGACTTGTTAAGAGAAATTGACGTAATTGTTGATGCTACACCAGGGGGTGTCGGCGAAAAATACAAGCCACTATACGAGAAGCATGGTGTAAAGGCTGTATTCCAGGGCGGCGAAGAAGCCCATGTTGCCGAGGTATCATTCAGCACACTCTGCAACTACGAAGAAGCCCTTAGCAAGAACTACGTACGAGTAGTCTCGTGCAATACAACAGCACTACTTCGCAGCCTTTGTGCTCTCTCGAGTATAGCCAAGATAGCTAGTGTTAGAGCAACAATTATACGTAGGGCAGCAGATCCGAGAGAGATTAAGCGTGGACCCGTAAATGCCATTATACCCAATCCAGCTAAAGCTCCCAGCCACCATGCCCTTGACGTTAAAACCGTGCTAAGAGATCTTGACATAGTGACGATGGCCGCTGTTGTACCAACAACACTAATGCATGTCCATACTGTGTACGTACGCTTATCCAATAGTGTTACAAGGGAAGATGTAATTGGTGTTT
>JALTZF010000008.1:0-69969 GCA_027046265.1 Pyrodictiaceae archaeon | reverse complement strand
TCAATGGAGATGAAGTTATGTGGATGCAGGCAGTTCACCAGGAATCAATTGTTGTACCAGAAAACATTGATGCTATAAGGGCGGTAACAAAGTCAGCGTCACGTGATGAAACTATTAAAGTGACTGACAAGAGTCTCGGCCTAATAAGAGGCATAATACCGAAACTATAGGTTAGGAGTAATTAGGTACCAGAAAGTCTTGTGGAGGTATAAGTCATGGCAGTCCAGCAATATCGTCTAGAGCCAACATACACGATTAGCTATCTCTTTAGGAGAATATTAGTGCCAGTAGACGGCTCTGAGTCGAGTATGCGTGCACTCGATGTAGCACTTGACTTCGCGCAACGCTATGGCTCAAGAGTAACAGTCGTACACGTTACGCAGGAGCCTTCTAACGTCAATGTTCTGAGAGACAAAGTTCTAGAGAGAGCTACACGTAAAGGTGTTGAAGTAGGGTTTAAGACTAGAGTTTACAGTCCTCCATCGAGTAGTGTGGCAAACGAGATAATTGAAGAAATAATTGAAGGGGGATACGATCTTGTCATAATGGGTGCGCGTGGTAGCACTATAAACGAGGAGATACTCGTAGGAAGTACTGCCTTATCAGTTATGGTTAATAGTGCTGTCTCAGTTATGATAATAAGATAAAAGGGATAGAAATAAAGTAGCTTAATGTTTTTAATATCATCGAATAAGTAAAAGCTCCTTACTTCTCTTAAATACCCCTACATGCAGCCTCTGTCTTAACGGGTTGTATTAGGATGGGTGACAAGCAAGTCTACTTGGTTCTCTGTGATGGGAGATTCTATGATTTATCGACAAGCTTGCAAGAAGCATTGACTAAGGCTACTAAGTGCCACGGAGATATAGAGGTCTATGTAGGCAAGCGTATTGCCTTCTTGTCGAAAGAGGCTCTTGTAGAGCTAACAAAAGCACTTATAGGTAGAGCAGCTATGACGAAAGGAGCTGAAGCTGGTACAATCAAGGACGAAGGCAAGATAGCAGTTATATTTGACCAAATGTTTAGGACGTTTGCCGAAGTTCTCTACAGAGAGGTAGATAACGAGAATATAGAGTTCCACGAGATCTTAGGCCGTGTAATAGACGAACCTGTAAAGATAAGCGAAAGGCTGTACCAGCAACCAGCACGGGATGACTACGATATCCTAAAGCTTGTTGAAAAGCTGTCATCAAAATATAAAACAGTCATATTCTTTACTGGGGATAAGAGATTAGCTTCACAAGCAAGAACAATAAGCAATGTTTTTGTCGAGTACTTGCCTCCAAGCGAGATAGCAGGTAAGGAGATAGCAGTAAAGTATATGAAAAGAAGAATACGCGAAGTACTAGGACACGAGTCATAGTGCTGGTTTAAGGAACCAAGCCATGAGGTCGTCAGCTGGCATAAGCCAAGAACAAGAAGATTGCCGTAGTTTAGTAAGAGGGTTTATAGAGCGCATAGAGAGGCTGATAAGGAGAGATTTAAAGAGGGGGCATCCCTTACTCAAAGTAGAAGATGTTGTTAACGAAGCCATCAAGTATATTACAGAGATTGGTGGGTGTAATTATACGTTTGAAAGCTATGAGAGTCTATATGATGAAATAGTAAAGCTTGCCCTAGATAGTGCAATGGAGGCTTTATCTCAGCATGTTGAGAGCCTAGAAAACGATTTATATAACGTACTAGCTATGGTTTTAACCCATTACGCTACACATATTGCTAGGCTTGTTTCATCAGTTAAGGAAATAGCGGCAATGAGTTATCCTCTTACAAGCTTCATTTATGAGGCTATGGAACCTCTTCTTTTTGCATCCCTGGCACGGCTAGTAGCTCTTTCCAGTATAGTGCGTAAAGCAGAGAGCAAGGATGTCGCATTGATGCTGCCTAGACTTCAAGTAGTTTTAGAAGGATACATTGATGAGGAAAACAAGATACTTCATGGGCTTGTGCGTGCATTGTCATTCTAGTTGTGGTTTATGATGTGTGTAGAAGTAGTCTAGTAGCATGGCCTTATTGCTCCTACCCTCTTGAGTTTCTCATATATGTTCTTTACAGCCATGTATACTTCTTCTTCTCTCTTTGCACCAGTTATAACCATCTTTCCTGAACCGAAGATTAGAAGGACAACACGTGGCTCATCCATACGATATATAAGTCCTGGAAACTGCTCCGGCTCGTACATACTATTCTCCAATGTTAAAGCGGCTTTTTCTAAATCAACACAGACGCCAAGATTCGCTGATGCTACAATGTTCTGTATCTGCACTTTAGGCCTACCCTTGAGAGGTATACCATGTTTCTTGAGGTTTCTCACTATCTTCTTTACAGCTTCAATGAGGTCTGCAGTGCTCTTTGCACCAGTCACAACCATCTTACCAGACTTGAATATCAGTGCAGTAACCCGCGGATCGTCAAGCCTATAGACTAGTCCTGGGAACTGCTCAGGATTATACTCAGCTGTAAGAATGACCCGCTCTATGTATCTGAGATCAAGTTCTTGATCTAATGAGACTGTAGCAACAATGTTTTCAATGTTTGCCGATGGCCTGGCCTCAATGCTGCCTCCATGGATAGACTCGGACACTTCTATAACACCCTCTTCTTCTTTCAGGTATAAAAACCCTTTAAAAAGGCTCTCGTATAAAAACAACATAGCATGGCGGGGATGGAGAGGCGGGCAGACTAGTGACCCGAAAAACGAGGGGCTGACTGGCCTAGTCTCACGCTGACCCGCCGTTATGCAGTGATGCCCTATCTTCCCCCGCGACATTATTATTAGGCGTACAACAATACCTTAAACCGTGGATGGGGGCCCAGGGCCTCTACGGGCGTAGCGGTGGCCCGTAGGGGCCTACATTTCCCTGCTTCATGGGCCCCCTCGTCAGCATTTCCTCTTTGACAACCTATAGTATATTACTGAGTCTCCAGCTGTTCCAAGAGGGTCCTTCAGTATCTGTGGGATCTTCTCTACTATGTCGAGTGCCGTCATGTAGTCTAGTTTTTCTCTATATGCGAGTGCTCCAGCTGCACCATTAATGTACGCAGCAAGTAGTGCAGCGTTAAAGGGGTCTAGCTTCTTGGCTAGCATAGCTGCTACAAGACCTGCTAGCGTGTCTCCACTACCTCCAACGCTCATTGATGGTGCTCCTGTCCGGTTTAAGCGCGCCTTACTACCGTTGGAGACGACGTCGATGGGCCCTTTGAGTAGTATGGTTACACCTTTGTGCTTAGCAGCTTTTCTTGCTACGGTCTCGACTCGTTTGAATGGACAATCCATTGGGCCAGGCTCGGTGTTGAATAACGTCTCGAACTCCCTGTCGTGAGGTGTTATAACCATGTTGCTGTGAAGTATTTCAACTCTTGCCTTCAAGTGTTTAAGCCCATCAGCGTCAACAACCACCGGTACATTATGCCTCTTAGCGTGCTCTAGAACCCTGTAGACAAGTTCACGCGTCTCTTCAGCTAATCCTAGCCCCATGCCCATTGCTATGGCGTCAACTTTCTCTATGAAAGGCAAGAGTTTGTCAAGACTGCGTGGCGACAAATAGTCTTCTTCAAGTCTAACTGGTATTAGTGTTGGCTTCCTCGCTGTTGCACTATTTACAACATTTGGTGGGCCTGCAATAAATACAAGGTCTACGCCAGCAGCCTCTGCTGCAAGCGCTGCCAGAATAGGTGCGCCAACATAGTCCCTAGACCCACCTATGACGAGGACTCTGCCAGCTCTACCTTTTCTCGTGCTCCACTTCCTCTTAGGCAACCTATATAGTACATCGCCAGGCCCAGCATAGATCTCGGCTTCTGGGGGTATACCAATACTTGCAACTATTACTTCTCCTGCAACATCTCTCCTCTTAAGCAGGCCGGGCTTAGGCTTATGAAAGGTAATAGTATAATCAGCTTTAACTACTTCTCCAGGCGCATTACCGCTATCAGCGTCTAAGCCTGAGGGTGTATCAATAGCGAAGACTGTCTTATCAGCACTGTTTATAGCCCTTATAGCCCTGTCATAGGGGTATCTTGGAGCACCCCGAATACCAACTCCCAACAAGGCATCGACAATGATGTCCGCGTTATCCAAGATATCTACATAAGTATCTGGGGCTGGGGCCTCTATAAGCTCAACAGAGTAATCCATCTTAACTAGTGCATCATACATGATCTTTGCTTCTTCACTCTTTATCTCTGATGGAGACTTAACTGTAACCACAGTAACACTATATCCGTGATAGGCTAAGTGGCGCGCTGCCACAAAACCATCGCCGGCATTACCTCCAGTCCCAGCAAACACTGCAACCCTCTTAGGACCCCCTATCCTGTCTACAACTGCTCTAGCCACTTCAGCACCCGCATTCTCCATGAGCTGAAGCCTCTTAACACCCAGCGCCTCACTATTAGCGTCTAGTACCAATACTTCTCTTGATGAAATAGTTGTGCCCAAGCCTAAGACAACACTACTCAAGGCTACCCTCCTCACACCAAGTGGATACCTATAAGAACTAGGGTACATAACAAGTAAGATAAAAGGGTAGCAAAATTATCGTTCATCAGCATAGCCGTATTACTGCTGTGGAGGGTTGGAGTGTGGTATACAGAAAAATAACTATTGAGGATGTAACAAGCCTGGACTACGAATCAATAGTAACCAAACTCTCAGATTATGTACGCAGGATGGTTAACGATAGCGGTACAAGTGGTGTTGTACTCGGGGTTAGCGGCGGCGTTGACTCAGCTACAGCACTTGCACTAGCAGTAAAGGCTCTAGGCGCAGAGAATGTTTTAGCGTTAATAATGCCGGATACAGGTGTTACACCACTCGAGGATACGTCGCACGCAAAGAATCTTGTCGAGATGTATAATGTTGACTACAAAATACTTGACATAAAGCCCATTGTTGACGCATACCTAATAGCCCTTGGTGAAGGCCCGGATAAGCGTAGTGTTGGCAATCTTAGAGCACGTATTCGCATGAGTATACTCTATCTTTATGCCAACATGGAGAACCTCCTCGTTATGGGCACCGGTGATAGGAGCGAAATAATGCTAGGATATTTTACAAAATACGGGGATGGGGCAGCTGACTTTCACCCATTAGGCTGTCTATATAAGAGCCAGGTACGCCGCTTAGCCTTGCACCTTGGTGTCCCGAAGAGTATTGCATTAAAGCCGAGTAGCCCAAGGCTATGGCCAGGCCACATGGCAGAGGAAGAGTTGGGTTTATCTTACGAGGAAATTGATGTTATACTGTATGCTATTTTTGACCTTGGACTTTCAAGAGATGAGGCTATTAAGGCTACTGGCCTTGAAGCGTGGAAGATTGACAGAGTAATAGAGCTACATAGGAAAACAGAACATAAGCGTAGATTACCACCGACCCCAGATCCTAGAGAGTATGTGTGGCGGTATAGTAAGAGCATTGTTTCTTGAAGAATTCTAGGTGGATGAGCTGTAATGCCTCTAATATCTATAAATTCTACTTTGCCGTCCATGGAGCCTTCCCTCTTCACAGTCCCCCTCACGAGAATCATTGTTGCTCTACTTGCAGGTATGCTCATAGGGATTGAGCGTGAAAAGGCGCGTGCAGCAGCGGCACGACGTAGAAAGAGGACACCTGGCCTTGAAGAACTTGTTGTCAAAGAATTCCCAGGACTTAGAACATTTAGTCTCGTAGCCGTCTTGGGGTCAATAGCTGGGTATATGTGGCAGGCAGGCTTTATAAACGATATAGTGTTTACAGTCATCGTCCTAACATTTTCTCTGATAGTAACAATATTCACTGGCTATAGGCTTGTAGTCGCAAAAATGGCTGGAATCACGACAGTAGTAGTCCTGGTACTAGACTTCCTTATTGGGCTCTTGGCTGGCCTAGGGCTTGAGGTCCTAGCTGCGAGCACGGCTGTTTTAACTACATTCATGCTAGCCATAAAACTTCCCGTTGAAAGAATTGTGGGACGTATACGCTATGAAGAACTTTTATGGGCTCTTGAGCTAGGTATCGTGCTAGTAGTTGTTGGTCCCTTCTTCTTGCCGTACACTACAACATTTCTTGGCGTGAGTCTACGCAGCCTATACCTGTTCTTTGCCCTTGTCTTAGCAACGTCATATATAGGTTATGTGTTGGCGAGACTGATGGGCGGTGAGGGTCTTGCTTATACAGCTCTTTTCGGTGGATTAGCAAATAGTGAAGCAACACTAATGTCGACATTATCACTGCTTGGTGAGCGAGCGCGCGGAATAGGATTTGACATAACGGTTCTAGTTAATACTGCAATGGTTGTACGTAATGTAGCTATAGCACTCATATTGGCTTCCTTAACTAGTAGAACACTACCATTGACACCTAATATGCTAGCACTCATACTCTCAGCATTGCTTCCTTCACTCCTCGCCTATTACTCTTGGAGTAAACTCGTGAGGAAGCTTACAACGGCAAGCATAGAGATAGAGAACCCCCTACGATTTACAGCTGCTTTCAAGACAACGTTATTCTACCTTGTCCTGTCTCTTGCAGCCTACACTGTGCGTGAAACAGGTATAGGTAGCCTTTTAGCCGTGTCAGTTATTGGTGGTTTTGTCTCAAGTAGTGCTGCCATAGTAGCACTATATAGCGCTGGTATAAGGAGTGTCGATACGCTAGCATACCTCGCTATAATGTCTACAATAGCTGGCGTAATGAATAAGCCTCTCTACGCATACCTAGCAATAAAAGATAAGCAAATCATAAAACGTGTAATATACTCAAGCATTGTCTATGCCTTAATACTCATAACAACCTTGATTTTAGGCCAAGTGTCTTGAGGGCGAAATACGCTTGTGTAAGCGAGCCAGCATGCCTATAGCAACACTTAAGGGGTCATAGTCCTATGCCCCGTACCTGGTGTGATTAATAGTGGTGAAGCATATAGCTACAGTGCTAGTACTTCTTGCAATCTTTACTATAGCTGTAGCAGCATATATGGTCGCTGAATATGATAGTCAATTATCCACAGAATTTGCGACGCCAAGCAGTACTACGACAAGAATTAGTGGGAGCATTGGTAAGGCGCTTAAGGCTATAATGTATGCTACGAGAACCTGCGGGTGTTGTCATAAGTATGCTGAGTACCTAGAGGAAAATAATGTAGAAGTAGAGGTAGTTTATGTGTCTGAAGCACAGCTCTACGAGAAGCTTAGAGTTGCACCACAAAAACTCTATAGTTGCCACATAATGGAAGTTGAGGGCTACTATGTTATAGGCCACGTACCCGTTGAGGCTATAGTAAAACTTGTAGCAGAAAGACCTGATGTAAAAGGCATATCACTGCCGGGTATGCCTAGCGAAGCTCCTGGAATGGGTAGTGGGCGTGGCAAGTTCACAATATATTACTTTGACAAAAACAGCTATGGGGTCTACATGGTGGTAGAAACATAAGAGTATTGGCGTGTGTAAATGCTGTTAAGCAGTGTTGCCTATGGCCTAAGTGTATGAGAATTTTTGGAACACGTAAACATAGCCAAGATCGACTAGTACAGTGAGAATTCTCACACCCGCCCCATAGAGCCCAGCAACAGCTGTTGGCGGTGCATCACTCACATCAACTACCTTAGCAGAGAAACCCTTAGCGACACGTGCTACCCTGCGTGCCAACATGCTTGCAGGAAGTCTTGATGAAGGCTGCATTGGCACACGATAGACCTCAACCATACGCCTTGCTGATAAAGCCTCTACAAGGCCTTGTAGAGGCTTCCAGCCTGGGAAAGGCTCTGAAGGCATAACTATTCTCAATTTTCTCCTAGAGTATGCGAGGGCAGCAATCACAATCTCGGCTGCTGTACGCACAACAACTGTGTCAGGAACAACATTGCCACCTATCCGGCGTGCAAAAATATTCACGGCTTCGTCAATGTTCTCTAAGAATGCCTTTACAAGTCTCATCCGAGCATTCTCATCTCCCGTAAATGACTTCTTGAACTCAATTAATAGTTCCTCGGTCTCAACACTCATACCCAAATGCACCCCTAGCCCCATCAGAAGCCTTTATTCCTACATGGAACCCATACACAAAACTTTACAGTAGACCTCACAGTGCTCATAAGGATTCAATTCGACTATGCCAAAACACTTCCTTTGAGCGTGTCCAGGCGAGATAAAGCATGTTGGGCCTATCCAAAGACTACATGGTTGGGGTCTAGCAATAACTACTGCTCTTGGCTTCAGTATACTAACTAGCTTGTTTAGCTCGTATACACCATAGTGTATACCCAGAATATCTTCGTCCATAACTCCGTGTGGAGGATAGTACGTCAACAAAACACTGCACGCACCACTCTTTCTCTGTCCTGTACTCACGTATTCTCTGAGTATAGTGTGGATGTTCATTAAGGGTTCGCGCCCTCCAACACCGAATACGTAAGTGTCATTGCCCACATACACTGAGCGGCCATCAATGAGTACATAGTTCTCAGATAGTAGCTTCGCAATATACGTGTCATCATATCTACCTGACACAGCATATACGGGTTTTCCTACGCTCGCTAACTCCTCTAGGGTCTCTTTGCGAACTGCATCACCAAGGTAGAGCACAACATCAAAATCTTCCTTATCGACAAGTTTCTCGAGTTCATTCCTTTGCAAATATCCGTAGAGTGCTAAGAAAACAAGGCCTATCATAACATTTGACCTCACTTCATAAGAAATATTTCCTCAGCCCTTGGGAGAGGGTTCTGCGCTACAATGGCGTCTACATGTAGTCATTCAAGCCGCCCATCGCTCGTCATCCCCTCCCCAAGGGCTATTGAGGCTCTCAAGAAAAGACTTGTACCTAATAGTCTCCTATAACTCTTAACATTGCAATTTTAGTTGGCGGAAAACCGTATATAGCGTAGATCGTCTATAGAGCATGTACGTTATTTACTAGGTAAAATAATGTGAGATAATGAGATAACAAGTTAGAGTTCATGAAGTATATAAGTTAATATGCTTGGCTAAGTATGTAAGTCTTAGTAGTAGTTGGATGAGGGCTCTAAGCGGGTATGGGGAGGGTATGAGACCCCGTGACCGACACGCCGGCCACCCGACAACTACATTGCCATAGTTGTATTTAGGGTGTGTACTTGCATTGAGGTGTTTTCATTTCTATCTTTGCAGCAATGTTTATCTCTCGTTGCAACATATATAGCAAGTCACTAATCCTGTTAAGTAGCATTCCAGCAACATTTAGTGCATCGCTATTTGCTTTACCCTCAATGTAGGGTCTACAACGCCAAAAGTCTCGTTCAGCTCTTCTAACTATTGCTCTAGCAACACTTATCGTTGCAGCAGCTATATGGCCTCCATTTAATGTGAATCCTGGCCTTATCTTCTCGGCAAGCCTATCAATATTCTTTTCAACTGTTCTAACATCATTCTCATTTATACACAATCTTGTCCCAAACACTGTAAAGCCTATGCGGAACAAGAGTTCTTCTAACCATTCAAGCTGGGCAGCTATTCGTCCATCATTAGTGAATGTTTCGAGAACACTTCTCGCTAGCCCCAGGGCTGCTTCAGCTTCATCTAGTGAACCCATAAAATCTATACATGGATGTGTTTTTGGTACATCTCCAAGTAAGGGTATGTTGTGTGATATACCTTTATCGCCATGTCCCGTGTAGGGCTTTGCTGATTTACCTTTACTCATCAGCGGACCACTCTCCCCCACTGTAGAACACGCTACTGTATCACCTGGTTGAATACTGTTCCTAGCTGAGATGCTTCTTATAAGAAGCAGGCTAGTAGACTTAGTGTACTACCCCATCTGTCACATCTATTCGATTGTTTAGCACAATCGTTTAAGTAGGAGAATGCTAAAAAATATGCGCTGAGTGTGCTGAGACAAAATGATATCGGTAACAGAGTCACAGGCTTGGAGATGGTGAAAAGTTGGTTGAAGAATCCACGCTAAGTGAAGCCTACATAATGATAGGAGGGCCTCAGGGAAGCGGTTTAGAGACTTCAGCACAAGTTTTAACAGTAATATTTGCATCACATGGCTATGGCGTAATAGCAAACAGAGAATATCACTCAAACATTATTGGGCGCCACAGCTATGTCGCAATGACAGTTAATAGCGTCAAAACACCGCGCTACTTCAACTATCCTTTCCATACTGCAGCATTTATGGATGCAGAATCAGTATTTGTCCACTATGAAGATGTTGGAGAAAACAGTATCCTTGTTTACGATAAGGGTCTCGATAATGTGAACATAGACAATGTAGTAAGCATACGTAGTGATACAAAGGAGAGGTTGCTTCGCGAGTATCATGCGCAAGGTATAGACCCAACAGTAAGGGGTATAACAAATTATCTTAGGTCAAGTAAGGGTGTGCAAGTAGTAGGCTTAGACTATAAGAGTATACTTTCTATTCTTCGTGAAAAGTTCTCGGTGCCATTAGCATTAGCACGCAGGTATGTCAGCTCTATTATTGTTGGTGCTGTTGTGGGCTCTTTCGGCATAGCGAGCGAAGATGTTATACGTGAAGGATTCAAGTATAGGTTTAGAGGACGCGAGAAAATAGTTGAATCTAACACTTACATAGCTAGCCTCGTGGCAAAAGAGGTAATGAGTCAAGTGAAGACGTTTAAGCTTCAAGAAGGCAGGGCTATCGACGACTTCTCATTCGTGGTATCTGGAAACGATGTAGTGGCAATAGGCAAGGTTGTTGGTGGTGTAAGATTCCAAAGCTATTACCCGATAACACCAGCCCAAGATGAGAGCTTCTACCTTGAAGGCCATATGAGAATAACAACTAGCCGCGGTGATCTCGGGGGTATTGTTGTATTCCAGACAGAAGATGAGATAGCAGCCATAGGTGCTGCCCTAGGAGCAGCCTTAACTGGTACAAGAGCAGCTACTGCTACAAGTGGGCCAGGGTTTGATCTCATGGCTGAGAATATAAGCTGGGCTTATGAGGCTGAAGTACCAGTAGTGATAACACTTTACCAGCGCGGAGGCCCATCCACAGGTATGCCTACTCGCGGAAGCCAGGAAGATTTATTTGCAGCTCTCTTCTCAGGGCATGGTACCACACCAAGAATAGTCTTAGCTAGTGGCGACCATGAAGAAGCCTTTTATGATGCTATTAAAGCCCAAAATCTTGCTGATAAATACCAGTTGCCAGTAATACATTTACTAGATAAGTTCCTTGCAAACGCCATAGTAACTCTTCAGCCGCCAGATCTTAGCAATGTTATGATTGAGCGAGGAAAGATGATTACGTCATACAACAAGCCTGAGCCATACAAGAGGTTTAGTCTAAGCGATGGCCCTATCTCTGAGTTTGCGCCATTTGGCGTAAAGAACGCTATATCGTGGTACACTGGGCTAGAACATAACGAATATGGACTTGTCAGCGAAGATCCAGAGACACGGATGAAAATGGTTGAAAAACGTATATCAAAATTCTTCTTGGCAGACAAAGAGATACCAGAGGAGGGTGAGAGAGCCGTTTTACTGCCAAAAGACATCAATATTAGTGATGTGGAGCTGCTCATGGTAGGCTGGGGCTCAGTAAAGGGAGTAGCAGTAGAGGCTGCCAAGGTGCTTCGTGAGCAGGGTATTAAAGCTGCATACTTACATATAAGATATTTCGCTCCATTCCCTGCGAGATACGTGTCTAGTTTGGTCAGCAAGGTTAGAAAATCTGGTGGGCTAATAGTTGATGTTGAGCACAACGAGTTTGGCCAGGCAGCACACATAATAGAGATGAATACTGGCATAGTGATTGACAAGTTTATTTTGAAGTATACTGGTCGCCCCATTTATTTGAATGAACTTGTTAATGCAGCTAAGAAGATTATGAAAGAAAAAATCGACAAGGTGGTGTTAAAGTATGGCGCGTAAACCAGAGGATTACCGTACCGACTTGTGGGTAGACTGGTGTCCTGGCTGTGGCAACTTCGGAATACTAACGGCTATATCGCAAGCATTTGCAGAACTAAGCCTTGAACCTGAGAAGACGGTAGTCGTAGCAGGTATAGGGTGCTCGGGAAAGATATGGCAGTACTTCCGTGTCAACGGAGTCCACGTACTCCATGGCAGACCAATACCGTTTGCTACAGGTATAAAGCTCGCTAACCCAGAACTCACAGTTATAGCTATAGGTGGTGACGGAGACCTCTTAGGTATTGGGGCTGGCCACTTCGTTGCTCTTGGCAGGAGAAATGTAGATATAACAGTAATAATGCACAATAACCAAGTGTATGGCCTTACAAAAGGACAAGCATCACCAACATTACCTTATGGAGTCAAGACAAAGGCGCTGCCAGCACCAAACATACAAGATATGGTTAACCCAATAGCTCTGGCTCTAGCATCAGGTTATACCTTCGTAGCTAGGGCTTACGCCATGGATACTAAGGGGTTAAAAGAAGTAATTAAGAAAGCAATAGAACACAAAGGCTCTGCCTTCATAGACGTACTCCAGCCATGTGTAACCTATAACGACGTATACACAGTACAGTTCTACCGGAAAGCACTCTACAAACTAGAAGACGATCCAAACTGGGACCCAGTCGTCAAGAGTCCTGAGGAAGAAATCGAAAAGAAGACACAAGCATTCATAAAGAGCTATGAGTGGGGTAGCAGAATACCGATAGGAATATTCTACGTCAACCCGCTAAAGCCTACATATGAAGAGAGGCTTAGAGAGCGGATACCAACATACCTCGAGAAACCGCCAGCAAAACAAGAAATAGCGACTAATGGTGGGCGCCCAGTACTAACGATAAAAGACATTGTAGAGGTGTTCAGCGACCGTATAGTCTACAGGAGAAAGCGGATCAACTAGATAAGATACAAGTGGCTCACTATTCTCCATGTATTTTATTTCTCACTCCTGCATGCCTGACTTATAGTAAAATTGCACTTATTAATCGCGATATAAATTTACGATACAATATGCTAGAATGAATGATTGGATAAGCACTCAGCTACTTCCAGTCTTTGCTGAGGAGGGCTGCTGAGCGTGGTGCAACGAGTTAGTACGGGTACTACACGCGGTGAAGATTACATCATCAGAAAAGCTGAGAAACACGACATTCCTGCAGTTATTAGAATTAACCGTCTAACACTGCCTGAAAACTATCCCGAATGGTTCTTTTATGAGCATCTTGAGAAATGGGGTGAAGCCTTTTACGTTGCAGTGGTTGGCAGTGAGGTTGTTGGCTATGTTATGTCGCGTGTAGAGCATGGCATTTCCGTTTTTAACTCCTTTAAACTAGTACGCAAAGGGCATATAGTATCAATAGCTGTCTTACCGGAGCATCGTAGGAAGGGTATTGGTACTGCTCTCATGAAGGCTGCACTAAAATCACTACGTGAAATTTATGGATGCGATGAAGTATATTTAGAGGTTAGAGTCAGCAATATACCAGCAATAAGAATGTATGAAAGACTCGGATTTAAGAAGGTTAAAATTGTACCAATGTACTATCTTGACGGAGAAGATGCATACATAATGGCTGTAAACCTGCGCGAGAGAGCCCAGGAATAGGATGAAGCTTACCTGCATAGATGGCGATATATTTAACTGTAGAGAATCCTTATCAGCATAGGGCTTAGATATGACAAGTATGCATGTAAAAATAATAGTCTCTTTAGGCCCCTCATCCCTAGATCAGCAAGTAGTAGAACAAATGGTTTCGCTAGGCGTCTCCGGATTCAGAATCAACTTTGCACATGGAAACCCGGAGACATGGAAGCGTATGGTTAGCCTTGTAAGGAGTGTCGAACAGCATGTCGGGAGGCCTCTGACAATTATTGGTGACCTTGTTGGCCCAAGTATACGTGTGGGTGTACTGGATAACCCTATATTCCTTAACCGTGGAGATAGGGCTATTATAAAATATGCTGAGAAGTCTAGAGGCGGCGACGAAAAGATTGTTCCTCTACCCATACAAAGATTCTTTGAGGTTTTAGATGAAGGAGATATATTAATAATGGATGATGGACGAGCCCAGTTGAGAGTAGAAGAGGTTAGTGGGCTAAGTGCTACTGTTGAAGCACTAACACCAGCAAAGATAACTTCTAACAAGGTAGTTGTTATAAGGGGTAAAGATCCAGGCTTACCGCCCCTCACTAAACGTGATCTTGACGCTGTAAAGTTTGCTGTAGAAAATGGTTTCGACTATATTTCTCTGAGCTATGTAAGAACAGCCGATGATATATCAATTCTTAAATCCTATGTCTACTCCCGTGGAGGCCAACAAGGCATAGTGGCTAAAATAGAAAATATGAGTGCCGTGCAACACCTCGCTGAGATAGTGAAGCAGTCTGATGTAATAGTGGTTGCTCGTGGAGACCTAGGAATGAATTATGGGCTCGAGGAGATACCATTTCTTCAAGAAAAAATAGTGGAGACAGCACGGCAGTACGGTAAGCCAGTAATAGTCGCCACACAGCTTCTTGAAAGCATGCTTGAGAACCCTGTGCCCACAAGGGCTGAAGTAACTGATGTTGCTAATGCAGTGTGCCAAGGCATAGACGCATTGATGCTCACTGGTGAGACAGCTATAGGGCGTTATCCCGTAGAGGCTGTTAAGTGGTTAAAGAAGATAATAGCTAGGTCAGAGAAAAATTGTTTGCCACAAAGGTATCCGCCTAGGGAGCGTAAATGGGCTTACGCCTTTAGCATTGTTGAGACAGCAGAAAACCTAGGTGCAAAACTAATACTTATATACAGTATTGGGGGCACACTGCCACCACACATAGCTGCCTCCAGGCCTAAGCCTCGGGTTCTTGTGGGTGTGCCAGAGATCGGACTTGCGCGAAGACTATCAATACTCTGGGCTCTTGAGCCCCGGCTAATTGAAGCAAAAAACTATAGTGAGGGCTTGGCGAGACTTGAAAGCGATGCTTGTAAGCGTGGAGACATAGCTTTTGGAGACACTATAATTAAAGCCTATAGGCGCCATGGAGAAAACATTGTTGAAATTAAGACAGTCACAGAGTGCAGCTAAAGACGAGTAATTAGGTCTCTAATGGGATAATATTTTAAAAATACCTGGTATTCTGGGATCATGTTCTTATTACTTGAGTCCCAGCCTCTTTAAAGCATAGTAGATTGTCGATTCTGGCCTATTAAGCATCTTAGCTATCTCGTATATAGTCCTTCCTTCCTCATAAAGCTTCTTAATCTCTTCAAGTTCGTCCCTAGTAAGCCTACGATGCCTCTTATAGCGGCCTTTACGGCGTTGTATGCGCCCCATCTCCTCAAGTCGTTCAAGAGCTTTATACACGGTACTCATACTATTACTACAATGCTTAGCTATCTCGCGGACAGGCACACCGTTTTTGTAGAGTTCTTCAACAATTTTCATACATTCTTCTAGCGTAGGCACGCTCAGTTCACCTACCATGAAGCTTTGACAAGTGAAGTAGCTAGTTCTAAGTGCAACCTGGTAAGAGGCTAAAATTAATTCCTCACACGCCTTGTTTTGTGTATGGCATTAAACATAATAACTTTTATTTCCTACAAAAAGCAGGGTTAGGCTAAAATAGGGCAGCTAAGAGAAGAAAAGGGCACAGTGCAACTATGACAGAACCCGTATTGGCTGTAATAGACCCAGACATTGAAGGAGAGTGTGTTACTAGCACTTGTTATGAATTAGCCCAGGTAACCGAGTTGCTGGCATGTATACCTCTACGTGTTAGAATGGATTCACTACTTTCTGAACTACTCGCTAATGATGGTTACGTGATTGTGATAATTACTACGCCTCTTACCTTAAAGAACCATTATTCAGACATAGTGGGAAAGCATGGTATTGCATTCTTTGTTTCCAATTGTAACATTTAAAATACTTAATAGAAATCTAAGGATATTTGGTGTGATGTGCGGGCTATATGCTGATCTGGCATGTGATGAAGTGCCGCGGCTCATAAATCTGACATCGCTTAACAGTTCTGTACAATAGGTGTTGTCCCACTTTTATTAGTAAGGTCCTGCATAGGCGGTGGTTACTTTATCCCCCTCTATAACCTTATAGCTTTTACTGGTAAAAATTACGGGGTACTGTGGTGGTAGAATTATGAGTGGTCAAGAGGGTCTCACAGCATTTATACTCATAATAACGGAGATTGGGCGTGAGCACGAGCTTGTAGAGCGTATCCGCGAGCTAGCTTCAGAAGTGGGTGTAGAGGCAGAGGCTTATGTTGTATATGGTGAATACGATATAGCTGTAAAGGCTATTACCGATAATCCACGCAAGCTCGACAAATTTGTTACGTCACTACGTTCTCTTCCAGGAATTCTTAGGACATTAACACTGATATCGGCGTCATCGTAGAATCTTTGAGTGAAGCTGCTTAAACCGTAGTGCTTAGGCTGAACTCACACACCGTAACTATAGTTTCTCTCAGTACCTTCATCCACAAAACTCTTCAACGCATTTTCTCGGATTCTTCTTGCTCATGACTTGTCCTAGTACTCTATCACACAATGTTAGCGTCAGCTCCTATTCCTGCTTTGGCTAGGAGGGTAACAGGGAAAATTTGTGGCTTTCTGGGTAATAGTCCTTGGTGGGGTTAGGGATAATTGAAGATTTTTGGAGTTCACAGAGGCAATAATAGTTTAAGTATATGTGGCAAACAGATAGTTATCAGTAAAGATGATGGAATGTGTACCTATAAACGATATACTGCCTCTAACGTAGCTGTGGAACTAGTCATAGCTGACTGCAGTGTAGGTGTTTACCCTGCTCAACCCATATACGCGCCAGAGAGGTTAACAGGCTATGCTATGATAAGACTTCCTAGCCCAGTCGTAGTCAACCCAGACGACTCTATCAATTTAAGGCTAGGCGTAGGCTACGATATTGTTATATTATCAGGCGAAGCTTCAAGGCCCATAGACTTCTTTGCATGCGATAGAGCCAAATACGCTCTCTACGGTCCTCCCAGCCACGGTGTGCTTGTTAGATACCTGGAGGCTGTCAAGGACGTTTTTCTTTCTGGGCAAAAGCCTCCGTGGAAGTTTATGTTGATCGAGGCTATAATAAAGAATGAGGCTTCTGATTCATTAGCAGTATCGCGTATAGTTTACCCTGCGAGAAGTGCACCGATATACTATACTGATGACGGAAGAGTATATGGGCCAAAAATAACTATGAGACTTTCAAGTAGCTTTACTGCACGAGTCACGGTAGAAGAGCCCCAGGATCTGCCCTTGGCTGTTCGTTTAACACCTATAAACCATTTACCAAGAACCACGACTATACCCCTAAACGTTGTGTCTGCACGTGTACAAGAATACTTGATGCGTTATGGTTTCTAACCACTAAGTCCTGGGATTTGCAAGCAGCTACCAGGATATCAATACTACACCACCCTCCCTCTCTTCTACCTTTAAGCCGCCACCCTTAGCTAGACCTAGAAGAAACATCGCAGCAACCCTTTTTTCATGGGAGGAAGGTGGTATGAGTATGAGTCTTTGATACTCGGCTATTCCAACCCCCAAGCGCTCCGCTAGATTAGCAATAAGGTTGCCTAAATCCTCCCCCAATAAGCCTACTATACTGGCACCCAGTCTCTCTCCCTCCCTCAATGCGTCTTCAGGACTGCTGCATGATAACAAGCCTAGAGGCAATGGTGCAACGCCAAGCCTAGTAAAGAACTCATAGGCAAGCCCTCTCCTCAGAACCATGGCAGCATTGAGGCCTCTGCTTTCAGCCTCCCATGCAGCCTCAAGTAGGCCTCTAAGATAAGAAGACATGGGCACACCATAACGCTCTGCTATAGCCCTAAGAAGCTCAGCATGTTCTTCATCAAGCATCACGCTACGTCTACGCCCACTCATCCAGTACAATCACCTAAAACACTATACTTAATACTACTATCGTATAATCTTCTCATGTTGAACACGACTCTTCCAAACCCTATCACTACTATACAATTTTGAACTTAACTTGTATAAGCCCATTATCAATTCTCACATCATCAATTGTCCCATTAAACCCCTCAACAATAGAGGCTAAAACATCAACAATCAATTTTATAAGAGGAGAAGACCCATCCAAGTAAGGACTTGCAACTATTATCTTATACTCACCATTGTTTTCTACAATGTCTAGAGCCGCGCTAGGAATGAAGATTCTAGCAACACTGAGCACACCCCTTAACGGGTCAATGCCTCGTGCACGTGCAGACAATGCTACTAGCCGCGCCAAACCAGAGACTTCCCCTGCAAAGCCCTCTAAACAGCTTTTATCCTTACTGCATGCGTCAAGCAACCGTGTTAGCCCTTGGACAGGTACTGGTGCACCACCCAGCCGTAGTACGTCAGCATATATGACAGAATCTGCAAGAACGCTCACAACATCATCCCTTCCTCTGAGCACCTTTGCAGCATGAGACAATATGGCTTCTACAAGCTCTGCAAGAGTAAGTCCGGACCTCTTAGCGACACCTATTAATTCCTCTACAATATCCTCTCTTACCGGAACAAGGCGACGCTGTCTAGGCAAGACAACACTACGCCCCACATACCCTAGAGTCAGTTACGGTTAGGCTAAATCTTTAGGGTTTCACACACATACCCCGATTCTACACTACAGAGCATACACAGGCAGGCAAACCCCCCTTATACCCCTAGCCCAGCTAACACTGCTAAACGGCTAAAAGGTAAGTCTATACTATCCACGAAAGGTGTATAGAGCCATGAACACGCTCCGTACGATACTAAGCTTTGCACTAATCCTAACCATCCTACTCCCAAGCATACTACCATTAATACCTGCAATGAAAGGCAGTGAAACTATAGCAGCAGCACAAGGAACAGCCTACATTATAAGCGATGTAGACGTCTACAACAGAATCATAAGCTATGGCACAGTATTCAAGGTGTATATTTACGATGAAGACGCACTAGCAAAGGGATACACAACAGTTAATGCCACAGTAATAGTCGCCGGAACAGCAAACTACAATGTAGAGTTTACACTCAACACAACAAGCGGCTACTACGAAGCAACATTCAACATAACAAGAGTAGGCACAACCGACAATGCCCGCGTAGTCGTTGACAGCAGAACACTAGTTGGCACATTAACCGATGGCGACACACTAGTCGTACAATACCTCCCCGAGGGCTGGGACACACCAATAACAGCCACGTTCACCTACCGCCTAGCAGACATAATCGTCAACAACAGGCTCCACGGTGGCTACTACTGGGTACCACGCCTTGACAAGTGTATATGGGAACGCTACAACGCTGAAGGCGAGTGGCGCTTCCTAATACCAGGCTACACAGCAGACACTGCAACAGTTGAGCTAACCATAGAGGACAGAACAACAGGCTATGTAACATCAATGAACGTAACAGTTGTACGTGAGGGAACAACACCATACTTCAAGCCAGCAGATGCTACTGAAGCAGAGAAGATAACAGCAATGCTAGTCAACGTAAGCCTCCAGATGTCCTCACCATGGTGGATAACTGGCGTAGACTTTGACAACCCACAATTCCGTGGTGACGAGGTCATAGCAACAGCCAAGGTCATTGAAACAGGACAGACATCCAAGACAAGAAAGCTAGCAATATTCATTAGCGATGCAGTCGTCGAGATACAGACAACAGGACCAACACATGACATCGTGATCACAGTATATGACGCTGATGAGAACCTAAACGCTGTAGCAACAGAGAACACGATCAACCCAATAGAACTGCTCGACGCCCCATTCCCAGACGGCGCTGTAGTCATGACATTTGACCTAACAGAGACATCAGCAAGCAGCGGTGTCTTCAAGACAGTAATCAACCTACTAGACTACCCAGCACTATGGGGTACAGTACTCTCGCCAACAGACAACGTGATAGACTGGCACTTCAGCGACCTAAGACTCGACAACTACGCTCTCCAAAAGGCAGCAGAGGAAGGCTGTGCAGCACTATACTGTGACAAGTTCAACTCAGTAACAGTGCCATACCACACAGCAGAGTTCAACGTCATAGAGACAAGCGTGGCCCTACGTAGCTCACAGCGTTGCTGTCCAATACCAAAGATAACACTACAAATAACAGATCCTGACGCTGAGACAGGGGAGGACGTAGTAGTACGCGGCATGGTCATGGCAGGTGATATAGTCTACAAGGTGCCACTAAAACTGCTACGTTACGGTCTTGACACTGGTATACCAGGCTACCGCTTAACAATATATGTCAAGGATAGTAATGGCAACCTATACAACATAACAGCACTAGAAGACTTGACAATAGCATTCTACCGCGTAGCACCAAACAAGATAGAATTCCAGCTAGACCTAACAAAGCTAGACTGGGAAACTGTTAACGCCGAAATAGCAGCTGCTGGCGCAGAGCCAGCTGAAATAGTCGTACAGATAATAGACTGCATGGCCGTCAACGCTGATGGTGCACCAGAGCCACAGACACTAGAGGACACAGTCCAGCTAGGCGCTGTACAAATAGAGATAGACAGGACAGTCCTACCAATAGCCTACCTAAGCGTAGACGGCATTAACTGGACAGGAACATGCCCAGTTACAAGGCCAGAAATAGAAGTAGGCCCAACAACAGCGCAAGTAGTACATCTAACAGTGTACGACAATGGCACCAATATTGACTGCTGTGAAGTAGACACAATACCACCAGATAAAGTGAAGCTTGTACTACACAAGGAGTACAAGGATCAGACCGTTATACACGTCGAAGGCTATGGTCTAATAACAGTGCCACTATACGATGTAGCTTCAGATGGTACACAAGGAAGCTTCAGAGGCTTCTGTTACATCGAGATACCAGGCCCACTAGTAGAGACTGGCGCTGATACTGGAGAGTTTGTTGGCGAGCTACAAATATGGAGCGAGATTGATGGGAGACTATACGCTGGCTGTCCATCAATATGGCTCAACAACACTAAGCTATACATAACCTATGTAAGCCCAGCAATAGGCAGTGCCACAGTAGAGATAACATTCATGTTCATGGATGCCGAGATAAGCGTTGTTGACCCAAGCACTGGCGAGCCATTGACAGAGATAAGGCTCGGCCAGCCAGTAAAAGTCATAGTGACAGACCCAGATGCCAACCTCGACCTAACCGTCAACGAGACAGTACTAGTAGAATACACTGTTGAAGGACCAGGCATACCTACAGCAACAAGCTACCTATGGCTAACACAGACAGACCCAGCAAGTGACACCTTTGAGGCAACAGTGTATATTGACTGGTACCTCATAAGCGACCACACATGCCTCTACCTCGACCCAAGCATATGTACAGCATGCTACAAGATAACATTCAAGTACATTGACAGGACGCCAGTCAACCCGTCAGCAGTCCAGCTATACGAGCAACTGCTCCCAGGCCTAGTAAGAGAGAATGCTGACCAGCCACTAGACTGGCTAGCAATAGTCAACGAGCAGTGTCTACCACTAATGGAGAAGACTGCAACTGTTGACATATACCCAACAGTAGCAAAAGTCTACATAGAATTCACTGTAGATAGAGGCGACGTACAAGACTTAATATATGATGCTGTTGGCAGTGTCTGGCAGGATGTGACTAACAAGACTGGTGTGCCAGCACTTAACACAACAGTTATAAAGATAATAGTAGAGGACTCTGACCACAACCTATACTCAACAATGCCAGAAACATGGGAATTCCTGGGCAAGATAATAGTTGATGGTAAGGTAGTAACATTCAGCCAGCTAGGCCTAGTATTCACAGAGACTGGCGACAACACTGGCGTATTTGAGTCAAACGAGTTTACACTACAACAACTAGCAGAGCTACTAGGTACAACAGCCTACGAGCTAGCAGGTAAAAAGATAACAGTACAAGTAACAGACACAAGGGCATACTGTGCTGCAACATGTGCACAGGCAGCAACCAACGTGCAGTCATACACCTACGTCTATGACATACTAGGCGAGACTAAGATAGTTGATGGTGTGACTGGAGAGCCTAAGGACTTCTACAGCTGTGCATGCCCATTCGGTGGAGCATGCCCAACAGGCGGTGACCTAATGGAGTTCATAGTCAAGGACATACAGCTAGTAGACCTCTATGGAGGCGACTACGATACAACAGCACCAGTACCACCAATAATAATAAACATACTAATAGAGAAAGCCTATGGCGAAGTAGAGCCTAACCCGAACCCAGTAATGTTCGGTGAGACAAGCCTAGAGCTAATAGAGACTGAAGACGGTGTATACGTGCCAGTATCAACATACACAGCACTAGGCAGGCTCTACTGCTTCCCACAAGCAGGCAACAACATCATAGTAGCTGCTGACGGCGAGAATGTGACACTAACATACTATGACCCAGGCAAGGCTACAGAAGTAAGCTACAAGGCAGTAGTAGGAACACCACCAATACAAATAGCTCCAAGCGAAGCAAGCAACATAACTGAGACAAAGCTATTCATAGTAGAAGCAGGTGCCTTCAAGCCAGTAGATGTAATACCAGCAGGCAAGCCAGCATACATACAAGTAAGACTAGAGTATGACACAACAACAATGAGCAGTGTGCTACAACAAATACTAGGTACGGGCAATGCATTCGCAGTAGTGTTCTTCATCGAGGATGCTGCTGGCAACCTAGTAGACTATGGCTTCAAACCAGTAGCAGTTGGCGACATGACAGTAGGCTTCGGCTTCACACTAGAGACACCAGGCACATACAAGGTAACAATACTGCCAGTAGCCAGCGCTGAGAACCCAGTACCACTCAGCACACCACTAGTAATCACAATAACAGTAAGCTGACAAGGTGTTTCAAAAAGTGAGACTGGTAAATCTTAACCCATGCTTTTTTAGGTACAATACAGCAATAACCTTACCTATTAAGTTTTTGAGAGCTATACACCCTAAAGGGTTTATATCCGTCCAGGTAATCTGACTGAGTGAGTACACTGGAAAGAAGGCTCTTGTGTCAAAATGTGTGGAGGGGGACGTAGAAAATGAAGAGTATAAGGATGATTTTCCCAGTAGTAATCATGGCACTCTTGCTGCTACCAGTACTCGCAGCTGCCCAAACGAACATGGCTAGTGACGCTGTCGTAAAGATCTATAGTGACAAAGACTCATATCTGCCCAACAGTGTGGTGACAATAAAGATAGAATTTACTAACCCGTTTACGGGTACATACTTCCTGCAAATACTAAATCCCGATGGTGAAGTAGTAGACTTTGATACTGAAGCAGTGACAAATGAGACAGAAATAACTTACCTATTCCAACACAATGAAGCAATACACGGCTATGGTGTGTTCAAGGCTAAGCTCACGTATAGCGGCTATGTGTTAAGGAATGGTGAGAAAGTTAATGTCTATTCTAGTGCTCCACTAGAAATCTCGTTCACGATAGCTCCCAGCTACTCTATCAAGGGCGTAGTAGTAGATGAGTATGACAAACCTGTTGCTAATGTCAGAGTCTACGTAAAAGAGACTGGTGCAGAGTACATAACAAGTGATGATGGCAGTTTTGTGATTGCTGTACCAGCACCTGGTACATACACTGTCATAGCAGAGAAGAGCGACTATCTACCAGCAAGTAAGGTTGTTACAGTAGCGGAGCTAGGCGTAACAGACATAGGAACTGTGAAAATCAAAAGCCAAGTAGCTGCAATAATGGATCTAATAGGACACGTAAAAGCACTCAACTCAACACTCCAACAGCTAAGTGACACACTTACAAGCCTATCTGAAAGAGTTGACACTATAGCTTCTCAAGTTGGAACAAATAGTGACACGTTACAGCAGCTTAGCCAGCAGATAGAGGCTCTACAGGGTAGTGTTGAAGATCTCCAAGATGCTCTAAACTCTCTACAAAAGAGTCTTGAAGCTTATGCAACAACAGAGTATGTAGACCAGAAGTTCAAGGAAGCATCAGACAAGATTAGCGAGGTAGAGGCAAGTCTTTCAGATAAAATAGACAATGTAGCAGCAAGCCTCCAAGATATGATAAAGGCTATAGAGAGCACTGTGGAGAGCCTACAGAAAGCAGTAAGTAGTATCCAAACAGCACTCGACCAGTATGCAACAAAGGCTGATCTAGAGAGAGCTTTATCAGACGCAAAGAGCTACACTGACAACAAAGTCAGTGGTGCCTTAAGTGAAGCCAAGAGCTATGCAGACCAGAAGGCAAGCAGTGCACTAGACGAGGCTAAGAGCTATGTCGACCAGAAAGCTAAGGAGCTTGATGATAGGATAAACAGTGTTAGTAGCGATGTTGACAAGCTCAAGGATACTGTCAGCAATCTACAAACCCAGGTACTGCAACAACTTAGTAAACAGCTTGAAGACACAACAAATAGTGCCAAGAGTGCCAGTAGGATGGCACTAATAGCTGTTATACTAGCCATAATAGGCATACTAATAGCAATATTTATAGCAGTTAGGTTAATGAAGCTCACATCATACTAAGAGAGAAAAAGTGTATAACATTAAATCAGAAATATTTTTTCATCCTGGAATCTACTTCTCAGATTCTATAAGCTTTATAGTCTTAGCACTTATCACTAACCCTCTAACAAGTTCTGTCCTAGTGTTTAGAAAAAGTATTCTTCACGTGTTTATTTTACGGTAAAACATTTTACTTGTTTTTAACATAAGTTTCTCTCTAGGGTATCAATAAGGAAAAGCTTAGAGGTGACTCTCAGTCTTGACCATTGTCGCCAAGCCTCCTAGAGGCTACAAGGTTGAAGTATTCTTCAAGCCTAAAGGCATAGCTGTTATTGGTGCCTCACGTGACCCTGAGAAGCCTGGCCACGTGATACTCTACAATCTCCGGAACAGCTTTAATGGACCTGTTTACCCCGTTAACCCGCGCGCTGATGTTATACTAGGCATGAAGGCTTATCCAAGCATACTAGAAGTCCCTGATCCTGTTGATTTAGCTGTTATAGCTGTTCCAGCCCCTATAGTGCCTAGAGTAGTTGAGGAAGCAGGAAAGCGTGGCGTAGATGGGGTAATAGTGATTAGTGGTGGCTTCCGTGAAGTAGGCCCTGAGGGTGCTGCTCTAGAGAGGAAGGTTCTAGAAATTATTAGAAAATACGGTATGAGAATGATAGGGCCAAACTGTATAGGTGTTTACTCTCCGCCTGCAGGAATCAATGCCACGTTCTTTGACCCGCAAAGACAGGGGCTGCCAGGTTCTGGGCCTATAGCTTTTCTTAGCCAGAGTGGTGCTCTTGGCGCTGCTATGCTTGACTGGGCTGAGATGAGAGGTATTGGTGTTAGCCGCTTTGTTAGCTTAGGCAACAAGGCTGATGTTGATGAGGCTGACTTGCTGACATACCTTAAAAAGGATGATGCTACACAGTCTATAGCTCTCTATATTGAGGGTGTTGAAGACGGCAAGAGGTTTCGTGAAGCATTAGAGGATACTACTCCTCATAAACCGATAGTAGCCCTCAAGGCTGGGCGTAGCGAGGCTGGTGCCCGGGCAGCGGCAAGCCACACGGGGAGTCTTGCAGGGAGCTATCGTGTGTACGAGGCAGTATTCCGCCAGACAGGGGTCATACTAGCTAATACGCCAGCTGAAATGTTTGACCTCGCTATGGCCCTAGCGCTTCAGCCGCCAATGCAGGGTAACCGTGTCGGCATAGTCACTGTTGGTGGCGGTAGCGGTGTCATGGCTACTGATGCTGCCGAAGTCCTAGGCTTGAGGGTTCCAGAGTTTAGTAGTACTACACAGTCCAAGCTCAGAAGAATACTCCTACCCATAGCATCTCCTAGGAACCCAGTTGATGTAACAGGCTCTGCTGTCGACGAGCATTTGCTGGAATCTCTAAGAGTCGTTGCTGAGAGTGGGGAAGTTGATGGTATACTGCTAATACCATACTTCAATGTGAGAGGTATATCTGAACAGTTCCCAGAGAAACTTGCCAAAGTAATAACTGAAATACGTAGAAAACATACAATCCCAGTAGTAGTATCTGCAACTGGCGGCCGTAGGACTTGGGGGTTATCACGGCTCATAGAGACTATGGCTGGTGTGCCAGTCTATACTTCAGAGGCAGCAGCAGTAAAAGCGTTATGGGCATTATACCATTATGGTAAGTGGCTAAAACGTGTTGGCACACTTGAAGAGCACATAAAGAAGCACCAGGTACGGCTCATAGAGATAAGACATTAAACAGTCAGTAAGCACTAAACTAGGTACCAGCTATAGAGAGATTCTGGCCACATGCTATTAGGTCTTGCTCTTAACAAAAATGATGGAGGTATAGGTTCTTGCTTAGTATTGCTGTGAGCAAGAAGATACTAGTGGCTATTCTAGCAGTACTGCTTGTAGTTGTTTTCATAGGATTTTCTGGGTTCTTTAATGAGGAAAATGCTGGAAACACTATAGATGGAAACGGTAAAGAGTATAGTGCAGCAACGAAAGTCTATGTATTGACTTGCAGCTCTCAGGAGGTAAGAGAACTTGTGAAGAGAGCAAGTACACTTGTTGGACTAGAGTACTCGGAGGCTAGGCCTGGCCAGCCTCTACCCCCTAAATCTATTATAGTTATCGACTATCGTGGTTGTCTAAACAAATTAGTGGATTCCGCTTCTTTAATGGTACAAGTATTAAAGAATAATGGGTCAGCCATAATTGTCGGAACACCTGTTGAGGTTTCAGGTTTTGTGAAGAGCCAGAAAGAGTTGTCAATGTTCTTCCCGTTACCAAACACTAATAACACTATACTATACGCATTGCATGTGCGGAGACTCGTAAAGCCCGAAAACTATAATGGGACTATAGCTATTGTTGATGCTTCCTATATGCTTGAAGTCTCTACAAGCTCGCTAGCCAAGCTAATACGGTTAATCTATAGTGAATGGCTATATGCTACCACAACTAGAACTCCTATAGCAACTATAGGTTCCTCACCCTAGAATACGTGGTTTCATTTTTGCATAGAAACCTAATAATATAGAATAACAATTCCTACTAACTACTATTCTTTAAGGGCTAAATACTGATAAACGGATATGAAGCTGAGAGCATTATTCTCCAAAACACCTATCTCCGGCATCCCCTAAGCCTGGTACAATGAATCCTCTTTCGTCTAAGTAAGGGTCAATAGCTGCAGTGTAGTGTACAACACTATAATCTCCGGCAACCTCTTCTACACGGCGAATACCTTCTCTAGTTGATATAAGGGATATTAACACTAGTTTCTCAGCCTTCTTTGAAATCATGTGAGACACTACTCTGGAAACAGTGCTTCCAGTTGCGAGCATTGGGTCTACGACTATAACTGTTCTCCCTGAAATACTGGGCGTCTTAATATATGGTATGCTAACATCAAACACTATGCCTCCATCTTCGATGCGTCTGGTGTCCTCGAGCCTGGTGGCTGCAACAAAGCCTACTGAAGCTCCTTCTAGTATTCTAAGCATCCCCCATACCATTGGTAGAGCCGCTCTCAAAACAGCTAATACAACAACTTTATTTGAATCAACAATTTCTGATGAAACCTCAGCACCCAATGGTGTTGTAACCCTCTTAATTCTTCTTGGCAGACTACCAGCAGCCTCGTAACCTAATAGTAGGCCAGCAGTTTCCATTAGCCTACAGAACTCTTCTCGTGGTGTATTCGTGTCTCTTAAACGGAGCAAAATAGTTGATAGAATAGGATTACTAACAACTATAGTCCTAACTGGCACTTACTCCACCCAGTGCATGTAAGGAAAGCGCTGACCGGTAGGAAATAAAGGACTCGAAGTATTGAGTATACATGACTATAAACGTTTTAGCATAGGCACTATAGTATGGGGGTAGAGGCTTCCAGTGTCTACTCTTAGGCTTCCCCCAAAGATAAAGGTGCTAGAAGCAGTTTCAGCCATCGCGGCGGGCAGAGTGAAGAGAGTGTCCTCGAGGAGATATGTTGTAACCAGTAGTGATGGATCACGAAAGTACACAGTATACGTTGACCCGGAGAAAGGCTTAGCTTATAGCGACGATAATGGTACAAGGCTTCGTGGCTACGTTGGATACCCAATAATAGCTGTACTTATGCTAGAAGGTATTATACCTTATAATGAGAGAATAGGCAAAGCTCTTCAGGATGTACCATGGAGAAAACTAAACGAAAAATATAAGAAATATGCCATAGTAGAGCGTATAGTCAAGAATATAGCTGAAAAAAGAGGAGTCTCTGCTAGTGAAATAGATAGCTATATACTGGATGTCTTAGAGAAACTTAAAAAATTAAGCTTAAAGAAGCTGAACGTATTACCCTTGATATAGGCAAGCTAATTAGGTATTACTAATATTGATGAACGTATGCAGTACTTAGAGTTTAAATTTAAAGGCCACAAAGCTTTTGCAAGCATCACACACTCTACGTAACCCCAGCAAAAGGGTTAGAAATTATACTCTATACTACTGCTCTATTATATTGCTAAAACAGAATTTAAAGTATTCACTAATACGATAATCACTAGAAAGAGAAAGTATATTTACGTCCCACTTTTTACCCGGCCACAATAATGTATTAATATCCATAGCATCGACTAAATTATGCAATTGGAGTATAAGTTTTTGGTGGGTGTTCATGGATTTTATCACGGGGATCAAGGACCTCGATGAACTTTATCCTAACATGCTTCGTACAGGCTTCTTAGTTGTTGTGGCTGGTCCTCCAGGTTCTGGTAAGACGAGCCTAGCTTCACTAATATGTAGCTCAAATGCATATAATGGGAAGAAATGCTTGTATATATCTTTCCAAGAGGATAAGGAGAAATTTTACACCATTATGAACTTATTGGGCTTAAATCTTCCTAGTTTAGAGGAGAAGGGGTATTTTAAGTACCTTAAACTACCCATAACAAAAGATGTTGATAGCTTAATGGACGAGCTAAGAAGAGTAATAATGGATTATAATCCTAGAATAATAGTTGTCGACTCCGTTAATGCTATATTACAGTATGTAAAGGATGAGGATAAAAGGGCATGGCTTCAAAACTTCTTCAGTCAGCTACCTATATTGATAAATGGTATAGCTGTACTCATAGCCGAGCATAAGCCTGGCACGCACACACTGGGTCTTGGCGATATAGAGTTTATTGCTGATGTTCTTCTCTTTTTAGAGTATAGAGTTCGTAGAGGTTTTCTCTCTAGATTTCTTCAGATACGGAAAGCACGTGGATCAAGGGTACATATATCTGAGGTTCCGTTTGCTATCCGCGAAAAGGTTGGTATACGTGTACTAGTTCCTGAGGTTATTAGGAGGATAAGGTCAGTTCCAAAGATGTATAGAGGCGAATCTACACTATTTAATAAATCGCTAGGCTATATACAGGCTGGAGAGCACATATTAGTATTGCATCCTACTTACGCTAGAATGCCATGGTACTTGTTGCCTATAATAGAAACTGTTGTTCTAAATAATTTAAAGGTTCTAGGGATAAGCTACCATTATAGTCCTGATGAGATGAGGTTCCTCATCAAAAGACTCCTAGTAAGTGAGACGGGCATTAGCGCTGAGGTTGCAGAGAAGATAATTGATAGGCACTTTATACTAGAAGCTCTTAATCCTTATGGTTACTCACTTGAAGAACTTGCACTTGAAGAGAAGGAGTTAGTTGATCTTTACAAACCTGATGTCATAGCCTTCCATGCTGTTGAGTTGCTTGACCCTCTTGTTGAAAGTGATAAAGCTCTATACTATAACTTGTTAGTTAACCAGGTTTATAGCTTTAAGCGGCAAGGAGTTATAACATTGAGAATAATGGGCGTCTTATCACGCAAACGTGTGCTTAGAGAGACTGCTCTAGCAGATATAGTGATCAGGGTTATGCTCCGTAAAAAGGACATTTCTTCTCCACGCATATATTTTTGGCGTAGAGGTGCCCGTCCATACGTAGTTATACTCGATGAAAATATGCTCAAAAATGTCCAAAAAGAGCTTCGTGCAATCCTTACACGGCATGTTAGGTGAGCGGGTGAAAATGATTGGGGGACTTTGACGCGTGCATAGACAGGTTCGATTTGTCTATTAAGAGGAGGCTCAGTAGTTCTGCTCCTGGCCTCTCAATCGTTATAACATTTGCCTTAAAGCGCATGTTCGGCTCCGAGGAAAGTATTGCTGATCTCGTATTTCAGAAACCCGAACTTCTCAGAGACGCCCTAGCCAGCATTCTCAGTAACGAAATTTCTATTCGAATTATATCACGTATAATAGTTAATACGCTCATAGAAGAGTGCAGTCCTCAGAATGCTGATAATGTTGATGGTCTTGTTAACCTGTTTTTAAGTAATCCGAAGGCTTTCAGGGAGGCTTTGCTTGAAATGATAGATCCCTAGACAAGTCTTCATGGTATTGGTCCATGTCAAGTTTGTGGTATTTGTAGTACTGTTCTTTCTTTTGCCTGAGGCTTCCCAATTACTACTAGTATATCGTCTGGCTCTATTACTAAGTCGTCTTCGGGTAACGGGATTAGTATTCCTCTCCGTCTTATCGCGATTGGTGTAATATTCTTTTTGCGTAACTCGAGTAGCACATCTATGTATCGTTTGCCAGCATAGACCGAGGCTGGCAGCTCATGTATCTCTATCTCTCTGGCTTCAGCCTTTGATATGTATTCAATAAACATAGAAGCACCAGGCTCTATTAGGCTTGTTGCAAGCATTCTTCCTCCAAGGTCTCGTGTAGCAACCACAATATTAGCGCCTGCCTTATGCATAAGTTCAACACTTTCTGGGTGTAGAGCCTCAGCCACTATTTTAGCCTTAGGATTTAGGCCTCGTACACTTAGTACTATAAGTGCTGTAGTTGCATCACTGTCCGTACTAACCATTATCATGTTTGCTCTATGCACGTTTGCTCTTAGTAGTGTATCTCTCCTTGTCAGATCTCCACGTATTATTGTTACGCCTGGAGGTACAGATTCCCGTATAGCTGTAACAGGTTTCTCGGTAACTAGTACAATGTCTCCAGTATAGCCGCGGCCTCTAAGCTCTCTTATTGCTGCTTCAGAAGCAGGTGTCCAACCTATGACTACTACGTGGCGTACACCGCGATACCTTATATATCCTTGCCTCTTTCTCTGTGCTGCTTCGAGTATTGTGCTTGCTGCTACAGAGATAAAGCTTGTATAGACAGCTATGCCTGCGGCTATAGTCAGCATTGCTATTATTCTACCGGCCATAGTTCTTGGTACAATATCCCCGTAGCCCACAGTCGTCATTGTAACTATTGCCCAGTACAGCCCATCCACAATATTCAGGTTCTCCACAAGCGAGAAAGAAACGCCAGCTATAACCCATACACTTGCAGCCATTATGAGTAGATCAAATATTATGTGCCTCCTAAGTGCTGACCGTATTTTTCTCAGTATCTTAGCGTGGAACTCTAGGTATACTGGTATTGTCAAGCCTCACTGCACCCCTGCTATAGCCTACTCACTTTTATTGCTACTCCTCAAGAATATATCTCTATGGCCTAGAAAGAATCCTTGAAGACTTCTAAGAAATGCAGACTCTTATCCAAGTGGAATCCTCAAAGGGAGAATAATTATACTGGGAGGCCCACTGTTTAGTAGGCTTGGAGTGGTGTTGAGATGAACATACTATTATTAGCTTATGCACAAGCAGAGCAGCCAGCAGCATCCTATACTGGGCTAGCAAACTTGCTATCACTCCTATTTACTCTGCTTATAATATTCATGGTACTAGCCTATAGCATTAGGATAATTAGAGAATATGAGAGGGCGGTTGTCTTTAGGCTTGGCAGAGTGATAGGGGTTAAGGGCCCTGGCCTAATAATAGTGTTACCAATAATAGACAGAATAAATGTGATTGACCTTCGTGTCCATACAGTTGATGTTCCACGTCAGAGGATAATAACTAAGGATAATGTTGAGGTGTCTGTTGACGCAGTAGTATACTATAGAGTTCAAGATCCCTTGAAGGCTGTTCTTGCTGTTCGTGATTATCACTTGGCTGTGACTATGCTCTCTCAGACAGTATTGCGTGATGTTATAGGCAAGAGTGAACTCGACGAGCTACTCATGAAGCGTGATGAACTTAACAAGGAGCTCCAGAGGATTCTTGATGAGCTAACAGATCCGTGGGGCATAAAGGTTACTGCTGTTACACTAAAGGAGGTTGTTCTTCCAGAGGGCATGGTTAGGGCTATGGCTAGGCAGGCTGAAGCTGAGCGTTGGAGGAGAGCAAAGATTATCGAGGCTGAAGGCGAGAAGCAAGCTGCTAAGATACTTGCAGAGGCAGCTGAGCTATATGCAAGCTACCCTATAGCTATTAGGCTCCGTGAACTCCAAACCCTTATAGAGGTGTCCAAAGAGCGTAATGTAGTTGTGTTCTTCCCTACAAGCATAGGGCTTGTAGGCGAAGCAGCTGTAGGTATGGCGGGTAGTATTGCACGCGAACTCCAGCGTAACATAAGTAAGGAAGGCGGACAGGGTTAGGAGATTTGAGATTTTATGTAAGAAACAACGCTCTCGGGCCTGCAATGACTGAGATATATGTACATACAATGTTTTTATATTTCCTAAACTCTTCGCAATTCCGCATAAAGAAACGTTCCTGTTTTAAATCTATAAATATATGTGCTATACATAGTTTACGACCCGGTAATGTCTTCTCTCTGTCTTAGCCTAAGGCTGTGTAGGGGGTAGAGCATAGATGGCTGTGTCCCCTCTAAAGATAGTGTTAAACGATATCGCACGCATTGAAGGCGTACGCCTCGTAGTGGTAGCATCAAAGGATGGTTTCATAATAGATTCAGTTGCGTCAGGAGGTGAGCCTCCGGTAGATCCTGAAGCCCTTGCAGCTGTTGCAAGCGCACTGTACAACACCACTATGAGACTAGCTGGAGAACTCAAGGCTAACTCCATGGAGGACGTCATAGTAGAGTTTGATAATGCGTACACAGTATTACAGGATGTTGGTGAGGCCATAGTAGCCATTGTAGCTTCTAAACCAGCGTCACTCGGTATGTTACGCTATGAACTTAGGAGGCAGAGAGATAGGATAAAGAGTGCTCTTTAGCCTTGGATCATATAGAAGAATTCATTACTTCTTTTTAGCAAATTAGTGGGAGCCAGTGCAGTCTCCTTCTCAATATATCGCTTACTAGCAGTGGTGTGGGTAATTCTCTTGCAGGTATGCGAGCTATAGTAATAAAAATGGGAATCTGCCTTGTGAGATGATAGGGAAGGAGGGGTACAGAATGAGTAGACCTGGAGAGGTAAGAGTCATAGATTATGGTTTCTTAAAGCAGCTAGATGAGTGGGTTAAGATGCAAAAGAAGATACTAGAATTATTTAAGGAGACCAAGGAGCGCATAGAGAGTGGTGATAGGTTAGAAGTCATAGTTGCTACACGTGCAGCATTCCAGCATATGATGAGGACGATAAAGGCCTTTGATAACTGGCTACAAGACCCAGTGATAATAGCGCACGTTCCCAGAGAGATGCTATTAGAGGTTTGGAAGACAATGTATGGTATTCTTGAAGAGCTACTAAACATAGATATAAAACACACAAGCGATATGCGTCGTTTGCTTGAACAACTTGCTCGTGAGGGAAAGCTCAACCCGTTAGTAGCCTCTGTCCGTGGGGAAGCTGGCGAGGAGGAGGGTACTGAGCGTAGGCCGCCAACAATGATGATCTAAGACTACTATGTCCCTCTTTTTAAGTTGACATGACCTATATCTCTGATTGGTGTACTTATTGTCCTACTTAAGGCCAAGAAGTAAGTGCATTCGTGGACTAAAGTGAAACCCATACTTTACACTTAAAAGTGCTACTCTTCGATGAATCTCCAATAGTGCTTCCCTATCCATGTTCTCGTCTGTTAAAGGCATCAAGTATACCCTTCCAGAAGATATACCATTCTCTCTAGCCCATCTACTTACACGTATAACGTCTTCTTCACTATGCACAAGAACTTTAAACCATACCCTGCCACTAGTTCTAGCATACTTAAACCATGTACTATGCGTCTTGGCTCCCTCAACGCTTACTGGCACATCCTTAGGTGAAACAACATAAAATGCTTCGTAGAGCATTTCATGAGGCTCTGGAGCGGGTAGTGTACCATTGGTTTCTACTTGAACTTGAATATGCGGATTCCTTCTCCATAGTGCTTCTAAGAAGTCATTAAGTTGGCGTCGTTGAAGTAAAGGCTCACCCCCAGTAATAACTACAAAGTTGTATCCACTTGCCTCTGCTATGAGGTCCTCAAGGCCTATAAGTCTGCCCCTTCTTGGATCCCAACTATATTTTGTGTCGCAAAACGGACAACGGAGATTACATCCAGCTAGTCTTATGAATAAGGCTATTCGACAGCAGAAAGGCCCTTCTCCTTGTATGCTGGTAAATACTTCTAATACACGCAGACCCTTACTTGTCAAAACCCTACCCCGAAGGCACATACTCTACACAGAGGTTGCGCGTTTCGCAAACCTCTACGCGTAGAACTCTCTCAGGATAATTCTCTCTAAGCTGTTCGGCAATGAGTCGTGCTATATCCTCACTAGTAACTCTACTTGCTTCTCCCAGGTTATTGTGTAGTATGGTGTTAAGATACTGATGGTCAAACTTTTCATACACGTTATAGTGTAGCCATCTCTCTAGCTCGTCGAGGTCAATCTCCATGGGCTCCTCTTCTTTAACCCACACACATACACGGTAATTATGTCCATGCACTCTACTGCAACGGCGATGCCCCTCTATTCTGTGCGCGGCTGAGAACTCTGTGCAAGCCTTAACGACGAACACCTTTCTAACACCCACGCTCTCCTCTGGCCAGCATAGTGGTTAGTGTAGTCTTAATACTCTTGCCTCAACTCTCGGCAATATTGTTGCATAAGACTATAAGTGGCATTAATGGTATATTGTCTTTAAGGGCCGCTGAATGAAGAACGGGCTACCAGTCTGAAGAACACTGGAGAAAACATACATAATGATGCATACAACCTCGGGGGCGACAGCGGCCCCCTAGCGTTTTCTAGCAGGCTTTAACGGGACTGGTACTGTGTACCCGTTAAAAGAGGCTAATGCAACTTCAACACCATAAACTTTAGCTAGAACATCTTTTGTGAGTACACTTCTTGGATCTCCTTCAACGACCTTTGAACCATTAAATAGTACTATGACTCTGTCGGCATAGAGTGAAGCCAAGATCATATCGTGTGTTGCCACAATAACAGCTTTCCCGTCGCTTGCAGCTTTCTTTAACACATGGTATATGAGTAGTTTACCATACATGTCTTGATGGCTAGTGGGCTCATCAATAATCATGACATCTGCATTGCGTGCTAGCCCATGAGCTATTAGTGCTCGCTGAAGTTCTCCGCTACTAGTTGTGTAGAGTGGTTTATTAGCTAAATGACCCACTTCAAGCATATCGAGGAGTTTACGGGCATACTCTAGGTCCTCTCTTCTAGGCCCGATCACGAGCCCTCTATAATGCACATATCTACTCGACGCAACAAATTCCGCAACTGACTGCCCAAGACCGCGCAAAGGAAGTTCTGAGGGAACATACACTATTTTCCTAGCCCTCTCAACAATACTCATATCGTGGATAGTGATTCCATCTAGAAGAACAGTGCCATTGTCTGGTCTTAGTAGTCCAGCTATAATCTTGAGTAGAGTAGTCTTGCCAGAGCCATTAGGCCCAAGAACTACAGCTAGTTCTCCTCCTTTAATCGTGAATTCTATATCTTCAAGGACTCTTCTCCCAGGATAAGAGAATGTAACATTAACAACGTTAAGCACGGTCAAAACCTCCACCTGCCCCCATCCTCATAAGCATATATGCCAAGAAGATGCTCCCCGTGATAGCAGTCACAAGTCCACCTGGCACTTCGCCGAGCCCTGTTGTAAGCGCTACGACACGAGAGACTACGTCTGCCCCTACTCCTATTAGTGAACCAAGCAACAGCGTCACTGGTAGGCTAATCCTAGGATGACCACCAACTAATATTCTTGCGGCATTAGGCGCGACAAGAGCTACAAAGTACACTATCCCGGACGCATAGACTGATGCCGCACTTAGCAGTGCTGCTATCGAAGTCGCAACCACTCTAACAATAGCAGGGTTATATCCTGCTGCTAAGGCCACCTCGTCCCCATAGGAGATCAAGTCCAGGCCACGTGCAACAAGCGACGAGGCAATGACTCCCAGCACTAACCCAGTAAGAACTACTACAACACTTTCTTGTGTAGCATAAGCGAATGTCCCAACAAGAAAAATTGCGGCATTAACACCGGCATAAGCCTCAGCTAAGAGCGCAATGAATGCTGAGACACCAGAGAACAAGCTTGCGACAGTTATTCCTGCAAGTATTACTCCGGCTCGGCTAAACCCTATCCGCGACGCAAGCATCATCGTCAAAGCATACGCTAGGAGTCCACCAACAAACCCAGCTGTAAGGGGGAGCCCGAGAGGTGGAGAACCCCGGTACGCTATTACAGCAAGCATAGAACCAACATAGGCTCCCTGAAGTACGCCGAGGAGGTCTGGTGAGGCCAGCGGGTTTGAAACAGAGTACTGCACGAGCATGCCAGCAAGTGCTAAGACTCCGCCCGTAGATAATGCTAGTAAAGTCCTCATCACCCTATGCTTAATGACCAGTGAACCTATACTTGTCCCCGGGTGGAAGCCTAGGGGGCCTATTAGGATGCTGAGCACTATTAGGATTAAAAAAGCAGTAAGAAGGATTGCATATGTAAGCTTTATACTCAACCTTTTCACCGTGCTCCAATACAGGCATACGAGTCCCTGAGAGTCTCTGGCTCTGGAACAAGATCTCTATGGAGTATGTGTGCTATGAGTCTTACAGCATCTACTATGCCAGGTGAAGGCCTATTAACCTTGTCTGATGCCTTTCCGAAGAGCACACATACTCTATCATTCTTGTACGCATCTAATTCGCTGAGTATAGTCTCGCTGAATATTTTGGCTATCTTGTCTGTGTCATTAGACGTCATCGCTGTCACGAGTACGTAGTCGGGGTTAGCTGCTATGAGATCCTCAGGGCTAACCATCTGCCAGGCATACAGGTTGCTAAATACGTTTGTTGCTCCAGCAATATTAATTATGTAGTCTTGGAATGTCCCTCCACCTGAAACCCATATGCTCTTCTCATCCATGTATACTACTAATGCTACTTTAGGCTTAGTAGTATTGGCTACTTTTTCAGAAACCTCCCTAATACTCCTCTCTATGTCTTCGACAACTTTCTCTGCTAGAGAGGGCTCACCAAGTAGTGTAGCAATACTCCTTAAATCCCAGTATATGTCCTCTACTGTTAAGGCCTTATCGCACTTCAAGAAGAACACATTCACGCCCAGGCTCTCTAGTTGTTTGCCAAGAGCATAATGGTGCGGGACACCGCTACACGCGAAGACTAGGTCGGGCTTAGTGGAGACTACTAGTTCTGTACTAGGCTGCCAGAAGCCCCCGACGTCAGTGACGTTATCTGGTACACCTTCGATACTCAGCGAGAAAGAGTCTACGCCAACAAGCCTATTGCAGAAGCCTAGTATACATACTTCTTCTGTTATAGAAGGTGCTAAGCTAACTATTCTCTTTGCTGGTTCTCTAAGTGTTACACGGTTCCCGAGAGCATCAACTACAACTATCTCCTTTTCCTCTATATGCGATGTTATAGTTACTGTTGTAGTTGAAGCAACTGTACTCATTACAGTTTCTCTCATAGTTGTCGTAACAGTTACAGTTTCTGCAGCTTTTGTTGTGCTTATGACCATGTATCCAGCCACGATTACAGCTAACACAACGATGAAGGCTAGTATTCTCATGGCTCTCATATCAAGCACCAAGAGTAGTGTGGGACCCTGGGTCCAATATTAAAACATATAGTAAAACGTATAGTATAATGTTTATTTACATACGAAACAATCCTATAGGATAGGATTATGACTATAAGATTCGAAAATCTTCTAGATGTTTTCTAATTCTTCAATGATGCTTGCTGGTAAACGCCACCCAAATGCTCCAAGTATGTCTTCTAAATGGTTCATTCTTTCAGTCTTGGGTATAGCTACAACATTAGGGCGTGATATAAGGTAGTTTAGTGCTACTTGTACAGGTGTACGTCCTATGTTTTCTGCTATACGCCTGATCTTGGGATGTCTTACTACAGCTCCTCTCTCCAATGGTGTGTAAGCTTGGATTATCACGTTGTTATCTATGGCCACACGTAGTAGGCTAGTGGTCTCTGGGTTTTTGTGGAGTACACTATAGTGCACTTGGTTTACTACTATCTCTGCTTTTGCTGTTGATGTTAGGGCTTCAAGTAGTTGGTCTTTATCGAAGTTGCTTACACCAATATATCTTGCATAGCCCTTCATATACACTACCCGCTCAAACCTCCTAACCTGCTCACTTATAGTAACACTATAAGTTGGCCAGTGTATGAGGAATAGATCAACTTCGCGGAGACCAAGCCTCTTAAGGCTTGCACGCGCAGCCTTTTCTACCTCCTCATCACTTACAAGTCTCTCGGGTAGCATCTTAGTAGTTACAAAAACTCTATCCTTACCGACCCTTCTAACCACACGTCCAACCACTTCTTCTGCTAGTCCACTACCGTACATTTCTGCTGTATCAATGAGGTTTATGAGCCCAGTCTCAATGGCGTATACGAGAACATCCTCTGCAGCGCGTGGACTCCTTATTGCCCATGTGCCAAGACCTATGGCTGACACCTTATCTGAGCCTATTATCCTCCAGTCATTTGTGTCTATAGGGAATCTAGGCATGGCCCAGTAGACCTCCCACACTAAACTCATCACTTCTAGCGGGATATACCTTGCTATACTAAAAGGTAGGGGTTAGAAGGTTTAACCGTGGTTATACTAGCCGTTTAGCTAGTCGCATAAAGTATTTGGCGTAGACTATTGCAAACACTGCTCCTCTAAGCGTTACGTCTATATCCATTATTATCCAAGCGAGAACAGGGCAAGGCACGAGTTCTATGGATACACGGCCAACTATGAACTGTGCTGGGAGTACACGGAACAAGTAGAGGCCCGCAAGGTTAAGTAGTGTTGGTATAGTAGTGTTTCCTGCACCCCTTATAGCACCAGAGATAACCATGAGTATGCCTAGCGGCGGCTCAGTTATAGCGGCTAACCAGAGGTATATAGCGGCTAGTTGTGCTACCTCAGTAGTCGAGGCTAGTGCTCTGCCAGCAAAGGGCGCTACGAGTATGAGTATAGTCATCATAAGCGTCATGAAGGCTGCAGCGGCCTTTGCAGCCTGCCAGCCAGCCTTCTTTGCTTTTCCTAGCCTGCCAGCACCAACATGGTTTCCAACAATACTAGAAGCATAAGTAGACAGAGCGAAAGCAGGCATGAATGCTAGGCTCTCAACTCTTATCCCTATAGTGTGTGCTGCTAAGGCGTCTGTACCACACCTAGCAACAGCCTCCATGTAGAGTGTGTGGCCCAACGAAAAGAAGAGTCTCTCAAGCCCAGTAGGCACGCCCACGCGTATAGCAAGGAATGCGCTTGAAGAAGGCCTTACAAGTTCTGCTTTTAGGCCAGTAGACTTCCTCATGAATACTAGGAGGTATAGTGCACCAGCATAGTTCGCTATGGCTGTTGCGTAACCTGCCCCAGTAACCCCCATGTCTAGAGCGTATATGAGTACTGGATCTAGGACAGCATTAGTTAGTGAGGCTACAAGGCTGCTCGCCAGTATGTCCTTATTAGAGCCTGCTGCTCTATACACGGCGTCTAATACGAATAGTGCTGCAAGACCTGGGAGCCCAACAAATCGTGCATACAAGTAGTCTTTTGCTAGACGAGCTACAGACAAGTCATGGGCAAGGTAGAGCGATATTGGGTATGCAGCATAGATTCCCACAAGAGTGAGACCGAGAGCAAATAATAGCGTTATTGTCAAAGTCTCTGAAGCTATGCGCTCTGCTTTCTCTCTCTGATTAGCGCCAAGCGCCTGGCTAACAGTTACAAGAGCACCGACATAAAACACTACAAGTAAGACGCCAAGAAGCCATGAGACCTGCCCTCCTACTCCAACAGCAGCAACAGCTTGGTCACCAAGGTACGAAACAAAGAATATGTCCACAATACTAGCAATACTAGGCAGTATCTCGGCTATCATTAAAGGGCCTGCATCCTTAAGCACGTACAGTATGTCTCTAAGCCACGCTGATACTCCCTCGCTTCTAGAGAGACTCATCATTTAGCCCTCAGCAAAAGCTTCACTCAACGAGAAGACCTAGAAACCATTAAAAGAACATCATCCAGCTAAGAAGACGGTAAGTAAGATACTAATTTAAGTCTATCAGTTAAACAGGCATCTCCCTAGTTAAATAAAGCCCTCAGTAAGGCCAGGAGTCTTCATTGCCCCAGCCAGGGGCTTAGCGGTAGCCAAAACACTAGTACATCACAGGCTCCCCCTTTATCCCTCTACATCCTCTTTGTTGCCCTCTTCTCTCCACACGCGTCTGAGCTTTAGGATATTCCACTCGGTACCAGCTTCAACGAGCCAGCCAGCTAGTATGCGTGCAATAGTCTCGCGCGCCGTTTCGCCATCTATTCTTGAACCGTAATACTCTGAGATAGCACGCTGTGCAGCATTGGTGTCCACTCTCTCTTTAAACCATTCAGTAAGTCTACTAAGGAGTTCGTCAAGTCTCCTGACACTCTCTTGGACTACAAGTCTTTGCAGTTCCTCGAAATCCTTATTGCTGAGTACAGCTTTCTCAGCCTTATCTCCAGCCTCCCTCCAATAACGATAGAGAGGCTCGTAATCACCTACAATCTCTCCGGTAGCAAAGAGGGGCATAGGCTTCTTCTTCGTTTCCTCTCTTTTCTCCAATCTATCTCGCCCTCTCATATAGTTCTACCTAGTGTTAACACCTATAAACCCAGGCTTCTGATACTGAAGCCTTGAGAGATTAAGCTCTCCATATTCGAGCATAACAGTTTTCAATAAGAGGGTAGAGGGTATTATGGGTAGCTTACCTACATAGTCCTAGTTAGGGGTGTAGATAGGGCCTTGAACGAAAAGTTGCACAATAAGTTCATTTTACTGTCATCTAACTACTTGCGGGACACTGCCTCTGTTCTAGCTCTTGGCGAACTCGCTGTAGAGTATGCTATGAGGGATAAGAAGTACTATGCTGCTATAGCCTCCATGCCTCAGAGAGCAATTGTGTACGGCATGTACGAGGCATATAGCGGTGATGAGGATGGCAGCCTTGTTCATAGAAGAATTACAGGTGGAGAGAAAGTAGCAGTAGAAGAAGGCTGGACCTATATTGCTGCAGCCTTGCCTGGAAAAAACGACTTAAAACAGCTCGCATCGCTGGCTCTTGGTGCTAGAGCGTGTTTAAGAGGTGTTGTCGGCTTTACGCATTTCCAGGATGTAGGATTCCTTGAAGGGTTCTCTTCCATACCGCAAGAAGACGCTATACACTGTTTAAGTGAAGTCCTTGGCGGTAGTGTGCATGGTAAGATAAGGCCTCCAAGAATGAACATTAATGAGCTTTCAAGACTTTTTCGGTCAGATAGTTGGAGGCTTTACAGGTATAGGCCTGGTTCTAGCGAAGAGTACATTAGGAGGAGTGGAGGCTACTGGGTTAAGCTCAGCTTTGAAGTAGTAGATGGTTATATAGCTGACTATAGCTTAACAGGCGTGTTCTATTCTGCACCGCCTAGTGAGATATACAGTGTGTTTAGCTCGGTTAGAGGCACGCCATTCAACGAGCTTATACTTTATAACATTGAGATAGGTATTGAGAGTAGACTCGACATGTATGGGATCACTATTGAGGATCTAATTACTGCTGTACGTAGACTCTATGAGAGGTTAGGCGAGAAGTAAGTGGCTATACAGAGAAGAGAGTCAGCAAGGGGTTCTTCGCTCATCCCCTCCCGGTCAGCCCGGGGAGTCTTCAAAGGCCAATCTGCATCATCCTACTCTCAGTAACTGTTAGCTCTTAGGCTGGTTCTTTTAGGTAGTGTGCTTGACGAAGAGATATAAGGTACTGTCCGGCCGCTTCGCCACACAGCTAGAACACTACAAGTTAGTAGTTGTTATTGTCTGATAAGTGTTCTCTATCAGTTCATAAGAGGGTAGAGTTATATCTCAGCTATCATACATTACTACTCTGGTGTAAAAAGGTGGACTTCCTCCTTCTAAGGATTAACCTGTGGAACCAGAAGACTAGAGTTGAAAAAATCCCTGAAAAGACGCTCAGAAAGTTCCTTGGAGGCCGTGGACTAGGCGCCTATCTCGCTTTGAAGGAGATTCCGCCAGGCGCTGACCCTCTAGGGCCAGAGAATAGGCTGTACATACTCACAGGACCCCTAACTGGTACTGCTGCTATAGAGACTGGTAGATACCACGTAGTGGGCAAGAGTCCTTTGACGGGAATTCTTGGTGATTCAAACTCGGGCGGCCAGTTTGGCCCGTGGCTACGCTTTGCAGGGTATGACGGGATAGTACTTGAAGGTGTGAGCGAGGAGCCTGTATGGATAAGTATTATTGATGGAGAAGTAAAGTTCCACGATGCTCGCGAGCTCTGGGGTAAGGGTGTAATATTTGCAGAGAAGGTCATCAGAGAAAATGTTGGGATAACAAGTAGTAGTCTAGGTAGCGTTCTAGCAATAGGCCCTGCCGGCGAGAACTTGTCGAAGATAGCTGCAGTGATGAACGACATGTATAGAGCAGCTGGCCGTACAGGCTTAGGAGCAGTGTTGGGCAGCAAGAAGGTTAAAGCAATATTTGTCTATGGTAGGAGGAGAATAGAATTATACGACAAAGCCAAGTTCAATGAGAAGGCAAAGGAGTACACAAAGAAGATCCTAGAACACCCAATAAGCCAGTCACTCCACAAGTATGGTACATCTGTGCTTGTGAACATAATCAACGAGCACGGCGCGTTCCCGACAAAGAACTGGACGCGTGGGACATTCGAGAAAGCCTACGAGATAAGTGGCGAGTACCTGGCAGAGAAGTACTTGAAGGCTAGGAAGGGCTGCTGGGGCTGCTCAATAAGGTGCAGTCGTGTAGCCGAGGTAAAGTCTGGTCCTTATAGGACACCAGTAAGCGAGGGCCCAGAATACGAGACCATCTGGGCTAATGGAGCAAACACCATGATAGGTAGCATGGAAGCACTGATAAAGATCAACTATCTACTCAACGACATGGGCTTTGACACTATAAGTTTTGGAAATACTGCCGCAACATTAATGGAGCTCTATGAGAAAGCTCAAAAAGGCGAGCTCCCCGAAGATAAAGCAAAGAAGCTTCTCTCACTACTAGAAGACATCGAGCCCACATGGGGTAATGCAGATGCAGTAGTACATTTAGTATGGAGGGCTGCCCACCGAGATGGAATAGGCCACTACGTGGCTGAGGGTGCTGCAAGGCTCGCCGAGGAGTTCGGCTGCCCAGATTGTGCAGTACATGTCAAGGGTCTAGAGCTACCAGCGTATGACCCAAGAGCAATAAATAGTATGGCACTATCCTATGCGACAAGCAACCGTGGAGGCTGCCACCTGCGAGCCTACTCGGTTTCATTCGATGTGCTTGGTGTGCCAAAGAAGTTTGACCCATTACAAGTAGACATTGAGAAGGTAAAGCTTGTTAAGTTCCAGCAAGACTACTTCGCAGTAATAGATAGCCTTGTAGTGTGCAAGTTTAACACGTTTGCTGACGCACCAGAAATGTACGTAGACCTACTAAAGTACGCAATGGGCTGGGAAGACCTAACAGTAGACGAGCTACTAACAATAGGCGAGAGAATCTACAACACTGAGAGACTCTTCGCAGTACGTGAAGGAACAGGGTATAAGGACACACTGCCAAAGAGGCTACTAGAGGAGCCCCTGCCAGATGGGCCAGCAAAGGGTAGGACAGCAAAGGAGGCACTAGAGAAGTACTTGCCAGAATACTATAAGATACGTGGATGGATTGATGGAAAGCCGACACCCGAGACGCTCAAGAGACTAGGTCTAGAAGAGTTCATATACATAGTAAGCTAAATACTAGGCACACCATAAATAATAGCTTCTTACAGCCTAATGCTATATTTTTCCTTTTTTCTCTAAGATCATTATCCTTTAACTAGACAGTGCATTCCGAGTAAGGAGTGTAGGCTATGAAACTTAAGCAGTCCACAACTATAATACTTTTTACTGTTGTACTCATAGTTGTAGCTCTTACTCTATTCTATTTCTTGTACAGACAAGAAGGGGGCGGCAGAGAGGTGTCCTCTCCTCCTCTTCCAGACTATGTAAGAGGTGTTCCTGAACAACTCAAAGTACACACACCCGCCTTTGGGTTTGGTGCGCGTATACCTCGAGAGTATACTTGTGAGGGTGCTGATGTATCTCCAGAAGTCCGCATTGAAGGTGTACCCCAACAGGCCAAGAGTCTTGTATTGATAATGTATGATCCTGATGCACCAGTAGGTTGGTTCATCCACTGGATACTCTATGATGTCCCAGTAACTGTCACTGTTATACCTAGAGGTGTTGAGAAGTATAAGGCTAGCATTCCTGGTCTAGGCTTACAAGGCACAAACTACTTTGGCTACGTAGGCTACGGCGGTCCCTGCCCGCCACGAGGCCATGGAACGCATAGGTATGTCTTCCTAGTACTAGCAGTTGATACCGAGACCCTAGGACTAAGACCAGGTGCAAGCTACGAGGAAGTTGTCAGGGCCATCAAGGGCCACATAGTAGCTTACGGCTATACTTACGGCGTATACTCTAGATAGAGGTTAATACTTTGCTAGGCGAACACTTGGGTTATGCACTAAACCACATAGTTTTTCTCTATGTCCTGCACTATCTTGGCTTATTGTAGTATTTGACAATAGTTCCAAGTGGCTCATTTACGTGCTTACTCTTCTGTTCGAGACTATGTCAGCCATGTAGAGGCGGCGCGCGGCTTCACGAAAGAGTTCTGCCTCCTCCCTACACCCCTTCTCGTCTAAAACTACTGCCTCTTTCTCTATCTGTCTTGCTGCGAGTTGTAGGCTAGGGGTGTGAATCCATGGTGAAAGATTTCTCGCAGCCTCCTCAGCTTCGTCCATAGCTGCTGCTAAGTAGTCCTCGATATTCTCGCAGCTAACTCGAGAACAAGCTCTCCTACAAGCTTCTTGTATGTAAAGAAGAGCTTCTAGAACTAGCTCTCTTATATGCTCAATTACCTCCTCATAGTTCTCCAAGGCTTTAACCCTGCCCGGAGTTTCTATAGAGCTTTCAAGGCATATTTACAAGTATAACTCCTAGTGTAGCCAGCATAGCTGCTATTCCATGTCTTAGTTGCGGCTTTTCCTTAGCTTCTCTGGGTAGCATATGTGCGAAGAGAAATGTGTGGAATGGGAATAAGCCCATGAGGACTACAGCATATACTACTGGCATAATGGCTAGGGCTAGATACCTAAAGAGCTGCGCAAGCGCGACAGAAGCTGATGCTACAACCATGTACCATGTATGCCTGCCTATCTCAACTCTCTTCTCCTTGGCTAACGTAAGAGGCAGGACTATTGGTAGAGCTGAGGTGTATGATATCGCTACACCCACAAGAGGGTCTGCCTGCTCATAACCACCAGCCATCCTTACTAGTAGTGTTGAAGCTGAGAATGTGAGTGCTGCAGTTATGCCAGCTAATACGCCGATAATACTTTTTCCACCATGTAATGCTTCGCCACTAGGCTTAACGCTGGCTATGTAGACTGCTACAACGAAAATGAGTAGGCCTACAAGCTGCCTCAACGTTATCTCTTCTCCTAGAAAAATCCATGCAAGCAACGCTGAGAATGCACTAGTAGGGCTTGCTGCTACAGCTGCAGTAGAGGCGCCAGCATAGGTTATTGATATATAGAAGAGTAGGCGGCCTAAAACGAAGTTCGTTACGCCAGCAAGTATCCATAATATAGCAACCTTAAGTGATGGTAAAGTGAGCCCTTCATAGGCTGCAGCAGCCCAGAGGAGTGGTGTACCTACTATAAGGCTTATGAATAGGTTCTGTAGTGGTGTAAGCTTTGTAGAGGCTGCCCTAACTAGGGCATCGCTAAGCCCGAAGAATACCCCTGCAAGTGCTGCAGCAGTCAACCCTAGCGCGTTAGGGTTGCCCACTTTGCGCACCCTCGTCTTCTACTGTTTTCTCTTGGTTCAACATGTTTGGGTAAGAGGAAAAAGGTCTTCCGGCTAACACGATGTAGGTGTGGGCTACATTGACGGGGGTGTCTTCCAGGGCTCCATACATACCAGCGCCCTTGTCTGTAGTCCATGCGGCTTTACGAGCAGCCTGGGTTACACCATGTGACATAGTATATGATCTTGGTTCTGGTGATGGCAGGGTAGTAGTTATAGCAGCACGGGATTACTGTGTCAGGAAGGCTGTTGGCGTAGAGATAGACCCGGTGCTGGTTGAGGTTGCCCGTGCTTATGCAAGAATATATGGTGTAGCTGATCGCGTTGAGATTATTGAAGGAGACTTCATGGAGATAAGCCTTGAAGACGCCACACTAGTGTATATTTATTTGTATAAGAGCATAAATGAGGTGCTACGACCCAAACTTGAAGCGGAGCTTCAGCCTGGCGCGAGAGTCGTCACAGTAGACTTCCCTGTGCCCGGCTGGGTGCCTATCTACGTTAAGAGGCTAAGAGACGAGGCTGATATACTTAGATCTGTCCATGTCTACATTATAGGCATAAGCGACAGGCACTGGAGTACAAGGTATGCAGAGATAACTTCTACCCGTGAACTCGAGGCATGGCTTGCCTGCTCTAGAAAGTGCGGACAGAGACATTGAATCTTGATCCTAAAGCTTCACCGTCTTGACGGTGTTACTGGCAGCAATTATTAATTATTGTTGCTGCTTAATCGTTAGCATTACATGGCTGGTGGTCACTATGGTTGCTGGCTTAGAGAATAATAGTCTTATAGTCGTAGCACTTGGCGGTAATGCCTTCATGCGTAAAGGAGAGAGCTTTGACGCGCAGTGGCGCAATGTGCGTATAGCAGCTGAGACTATAGCGTCACTAGTAGAGCAGGGCTACCGAGTAGTTGTCACACACGGGAATGGCCCACAAGTAGGGATTATACTTGAGTGGGTTCAGCGTGCAGGAAAAGAGTCTGGTCGAGGCATAACTCTCGATATTGCTGACGCGATGACGCAAGGCTGGTTAGGCTACATGCTACAACAAGCTATAGGCAATGCTCTTGAGGAGAGAGGGCTTGAGCGTAGAGTAGTAACTATTGTATCTCAGAGTCTTGTCTCAAAAGACGACCCAGCCTGGAGAGAACCCACAAAGCCTATAGGCCCATTCTATTCCAAGGAGGAGGCTGAGAAGCTAGCAATAGAGTATGGCTGGGTATTCAAGCCTGACCCCCGTGGTGGTTATCGACGTGTAGTACCAAGTCCTAAGCCTCTAGGCATAGTTGAAGCTAGGACTGTTAGGATGCTCGTGGATAGCGGGTATGTTGTGATAGCAGCTGGTGGTGGGGGAATACCAGTAGTAAGGAGTAATCATTGGGTCCAGGGGGTAGAGGCTGTAGTAGACAAGGACTATGCATCTGCTGTTCTCGCTGAAGAAATTGGTGCAGATGTACTAGCAATACTGACAGACGTTGAGGGCGCATACGTAGACTATGGGAGGCCAAGCCAGAAACTCATCAAGTGTATGACGCCGCGTAAGGCGAGAGATCTTCTAGAAAAGGGGGAGTTTCCCCAGGGAAGCATGGGACCTAAAGTAGAGGCCGGAGTAATGTTTGTTGAACACAACAAAAAAGGCTTTAGCTTAATCGCTATGCTTGAAAGAGCGAGAGAAGCCCTTGAGGGGTTAACAGGAACTAGGATAATAGGCGACTGTGGAGGCAAGGACATAGTGTTCTTCTAGTAGCTATTATGGAGGAGTTTTGCTATGGCACTATCGAAAAGCTTGTTATAGACCTCGATTCTCTGCAAGTTGTGTAGGATTAGTTAAGAACTCTTAGCAGTAAAATAGTGGGCCTGGGGACCCTCTTGGAGGGCCACATAGAGAGTTATGTTCTGACTCGTAAGGAGCTACTTGACCTACTAAATATTGTTCGTAGAGTTGCTGGCGAAGCAGCAGGCTTTTTACGTGACAAGTTTGGTATTGAGGAATACACTAAGGTAGTCTTGCAACATAGCCACGATGCAGATGAGGGCTTAAGGATAGACGTGGAAAATGAAGAGTACATAGTCGAATTACTGCGAACTGAAAGTTTTAACGGATATTTTCTCGGTGAAGAACACGGCTTAACAAAGATTAGCGATGGCCCCTTCATAGCTATCGTTGACCCGCTCGATGGCAGCAAGAACTATGCTTCACTCATACCCTGGAGTGCTGTAAGTATAGCTATAGCCGTGATTCCTAAGGATCGGGAACCTAGGCTCAGTGACGTTGTAGTTGGTGCAGTCGCACCGGTATATAGGTGGCCCGTAATTAGTTTTGCACGTGGCCTTGGCGTTTATGAAGGTGGATCAAAAGCTTCTCCCCGAAAGCCTCCTGCCCGCATGATATTAGCGTACTTTGAGAACACTGAGCAAGCAAGAGTAGTGCAGAGATATATGAGGCTTGCACCGGGCAGGCCACTGCGCTCACTTGGTAGTGCATGCCTAGAAATAACGTGGACCAGTCTTGGACGTGCAGAAGTATTCATAGATATTCGTGGCAAACTACGTGTTGTAGATGTTGCTGCTGCTGCGTGGATAGCAGTTGAGGCTGGTTCGACAGTACTAGTAGAGAACCTCGACGCTAGCCTCACACGCGTCGATAGGGTTGGAAGTGTTGCCGTGGCATCGGGCAGCGATTCCATGGAGTATCTTGCTAGAGCATTAGAGAGTGAAGGCTATGGACACCTCTTAAAGAACACCCTCAAGTAGAGAATAGTCTGGGAAGAAGAGCTTTGATGGGGTCTAGACGTGGAGGGTTTACTCACTATACGCGCAGTAGTATTCGAACACGAAAAAGTTGCAAGTACTTCGGCTACGTCTAAATCTCAAGGGCTCACAGCATGGTTCGCTGGACTAGGCCAAGGTCAGCCTCTTGTAAGTGTTAACTTAACAGTCTATAAGATCACGAGGATCGGCGTTCTGGTCCAGCGTGCTGGGAGTAGTAGAGTTGAAGTAGTCTGGAATCCAGTGATGTACTTTGAGAAGTTTCTGGATTATATGTTCTGTAGGTATCATGAGGGTGTACCTGGCAGGCCCTGGGAGCACACATACTGTACGCGTTTAGCATCAACAAGAGCTGGCTATTGCAGACTGCATAGTAGTAGTGTTAAAGCTCTCTATGAACTATGTGCACAAGGATATGATAGAGCATGTAATGCTATTATTCCTCTCCCCGAGAAGTTTACCGTGTATGCATTGGACTATGGTGGTTCTAAGCTAAAGATAGGCCTTACCCAGTCGTGGCGCCTCATGTGGCGTGTAGCTGAGCAACCGCATGTCGCTGCTGCCAAGATATACGAAGAGGGCATACTCGAAGCAAGGAGCATGGAGAGGAAACTTGGCCGACAACGCACTGCTACAGAAGGACCTGCTGCAAGGCTACTAGAGAGGCTACACTCGTCAGCCCGGCTCGCATCAGAACTCCTTACTAAAGCCGAAGAGGTTGCTAGCAGGCTTGCAACAATGCTTAGTAGTTTAGGGCTCAATGGCTCATACAACGCCATAAGCATTTTACCACTAAAACTTACTCCTCGAGATTTCACTTCAGTACGCCAAGTAGGCCTCGAAGCCCTTGAGGGAAAAGAAGTTAAGATAGTTGACTATTGGGCTGGAATAATAATGATCGAAGACGATGAAGGCTCTCTCTACGCAGTCAGTAAAGGCGAGTTATTACATCGAGCTATTAAGGGCATTGTCAGAGAGAACAGTGACACAACTTAGAAATCAATTTACACTCTTTAACTCTAGCTAGTGGCGTGGAACAATGTAGTGTAGTGGTAGCCTTTTTGCAGTCATTAAGGCTTCTATAAATGCCTCACAAGCAGCAGGATGTGGGTAAACTACATTACTCGCTTCTTCAATATTCATACCAGCAGCTATAGCAACTGCTACTGCTGCAATAATGTCTGAAGAATGCGGAGCTGCTATACTAGCGCCTAGCAATCTTCCAGTCTCTCTGTCATAAACTATCTTTGCGAAGCCGTCCTCAGCTCCTGCAGCAACAGCATAGCCTACAGATCCTAGCCTTACTCTTGTCTCTCCCGCGTTGAACCCTTTCTCTTTAGCATCTTTAGCTGATACAATACCTACTTGTGCGAGTTCGACAGCTCCATAGACGACTAATGGTATAAGACTAGCATCGTATTTCACCTTCCTCCCTAACGCGATATTGTCAGCTGCTATTAGTGATTGATGTATAGCCTTGTGCGCGAGCATTGGGTGCCCAGTAGCGTCACCTGAGGCATAGACATTACTAGTTGTTGTCTCAAGGTACTCGTTAGTCCTAATGAATCCTTTCTCGTCAGTTTCAACACCAATATTTTCGAGGCCTAATCCGCGTGTTCTTGGAACTCTACCTATAGCCACGAGAACAGCCTCATATTCCTCTTCTCTCCCGCACAGCTTGGCACGGACACCATTACTCCTCTCCTCTAGGGATTCAACTCTACAGTTCGTCTTGACCTTGACGCCGTGTTTAGTTAAGAGTCTTCTGGCATAGATACCCAAGTCCTTGTCCATGCCGGGTAGTAGACGTGGCATCATCTCTGCTACGGTAACACTTGTACCCAGAGCAGCGAATACTTGGGCGAATTCTACGCCTACGGGACCTCCTCCAACAACAAGTAGGCTTCTAGGAGGATTCCTAATATAGTCTCTCAGCACCCCCCTATTGTCAACAATCCTAACGCCAGTAGGCTCAAGGCCTTTCGGCGACCAAGACATGCTGCCGGGAGCCAATAGTAGGGCTTTATACTCTAGAGTAAACCTACTATCATTGGATTCGACAACAATCTGGCCTTTACCCTTTATACGTGCTATACCCTTGACGATTTCGACACCATAACTCTCAAGAACATGCTCGATACCACCACGTACTCTCTCAACAACTCTTTCAACCTTCTCAGCAAGAACACTTGGATTTAGCTTAGCTTCTCCACCCCAGCGCTTAGCCTCGAAAACAGCTATAGATGCCATCAATAGCGCCTTAGTCGGTATGCACCCATAGTTAGTGCATTCACCACCAAAATGCTCTGCTTCAACTATAGCAACCCGCAAACCACGTTGTGCAGCACGTATAGCTCCAGGGTACCCGCCAGGACCACCACCTATGACAACGAGATCATAAGCTGACAAGCTTCTTTTACACCGTACAAAAGGTTTAGTGCTACTGGGCAAAATAAGGGTATACAACAAAAGGTAATACCTCTAGATAGAAGGTTCACTTAGGCCTATTTACTGCTACCCAAGGGAGAATTCTTTTGCCCAACTCTACCAGGCTACGTGTGCTGCTTCACCATAGGAATGTAGGGATAAGCAAGCGTCCCCAAAGGGTGTTACAGATGTCTTCAAGTAAACTACTATTACTGATAGCCTTAACAGCTATAACTTTAGCTGTAGGGTTTAGCAGCGATCTTAGAAACACGGTAATCGGCACTTTTGACCCACTATTAAACCCTAGGCCAGTGCATGAGTACGCTACCATTGTAAGGGCAAAGGTTGGACAGAACATTATAGTTCAAGGAAAAGTTATGGATATAATAATGTCCTACGACGTCAATGGAGCTAGCAGAGCATTAGTCGTTGAAGTTGACGATGATCCTCTTTCCCAACAGTACAATGTGGTGATAGTAGTTATTCCTAACACTACGATACAAGGTAAGATAGCTAAGGGAATTACTGTAAAGATTACTGGGACAGTAATGTATGCGTCAAAGGAGAACCGTATATTGTACATACGTGCTAGTAACATAAGCGTAGTCGAGAAAACAAATGAGAAGCAAGGCGAGGAAAGTGCTAGTTAATGGTATTGGTTAGGTGAGGTGCTTTTTGACGAGCTTTGCCACATCAAAGGGGGTTTCTGCTACGTCCACACCTGCGCGCCTCAACGCTTCAACTTTACTCTTGTAATCACCCATGCCCATAGATATTATTGCACCGGCATGGCCCATCCTTTTGCCCGGAGGAGCTGTTCGGCCAGCAATGAATGCTACTACAGGCTTTGTAAATTCTCCCCTCTCTATCATTGCTGCAGCCCTTTCCTCCATGTCGCCGCCTATCTCGCCTATAAGGACAAGTAGTCTTGTCTCATTATCTTCCTCTAGGAGCTTCATGGCTTCCGTGAAGTCGAGTCCTATGATGGGATCGCCTCCGACACCTAGCACTGTAGACTGGCCTATCCCTATTTTTGTTAGTTGCGCTGCTACCTCGTAGGTTAATGTTCCACTTCTAGATATTATGGCCACAGGGCCTGGTGTAAAGGCTTCTGCCGGCATTATACCTACTTTTGATTTGCCAGGACTTATGACGCCTGGCGTGTTTGGTCCAACTATTATTGTGCCCTTATTCCTCGCATAGTTAACCATCCTCATAGTGTCATGGACTGGTATGTGCTCAGTGATAACTACTACTAAGCGTATACCAGCATCAATAGCTTCGTAGACAGCATCAGGAGCAAATCTTGCAGGCACAAACACTATCGAGGTATTAACCTCTGGATGCTCAGCCAGAGCATCTTCAACAGTATCGTATACAGGGACGCCATGTACTTCTGCTCCTCCCTTGCCTGGAGTGACGCCTGCAACTATCTTCGTGCCATACTCCAACATGAGTTTGGTATGGAAACTCCCCTCTCGCCCTGTAATACCCTGAACTATTACACGTGTATTTTTGTCTACAAGGATGGCCATATACAATACACCTCCATTAACTCCTAATCGGGCACATGACGGGATGGTACATAAGATTAAAACATGTGTCTACTACTTACATTCCCCAGCTAGTTCAACAGCTTTCTTAGCTGCTTCAAGGGGGTCTTCATAGGCTACAATGCCAGCTTTCTCTAGGATTTCCTTTCCCTCCTTAGCCCTTGTTCCTGAGAGCCTAACAACTATGGGCTTCTGTTGTCCAAGCTCGCTTACAGCGGCTACAATGCCTTTGGCTACTTCGTCTCCCCTAGTTATGCCGCCAAATATGTTTATGAATATGCTTTTTGCCTTAGGGTACTTGTAGAGGAGTTCTAGTGCAGTTTTAACACGCTCTGCTGACGCTCCACCACCGATGTCAAGGAAGTTTGCTGGTTTACCACCCTGCATGAGTACGAGGTCCATTGTAGCCATAGTTAAGCCTGCGCCATTGCCCATAATGCCTATACATCCCTCAAGCTCTACGAAGGCTAAGCCCCTTCTTCTAGCATATAGCTCCCATTCTGTATACTCGCCACTAAGCTCTAGTCTACCCTCAGAAGCAAGATCGCTGTGCCTCCATAAAGCATTATCATCTATTATTATTTTTGCGTCAAGCGCTACGAACCCATCACTAGTTAATGCCAAAGGATTTATCTCGGCTAGCTCAGCATCAAGAGCAGCGAATATCCTGTATAGTGTGGTTGTAAGTGCTTCAAAGCGTGTAAGAAGCCTACCATTAAACCCTAGTTGTTTGCCTAGTTTACGAGCCATATAGCCTCTTAGGCCGACAAACGGGTCAACATGAAGTCTGTGTATTGCCTCGGGTTTTTCCCTAGCAATCTCCTCTATGTCTACACCGCCCTCAGTACTCGCTAATACTAATGGTCTACGTGAAGCTCTATCGAGTACTACAGACAAATAGAGTTCTGTGTCATGCTCCACGAGCTCCTCTATCAACAGTAGACGTGGCTTAACCCCTTTGACTCCACTGGTAAACATGTTCTCCGCAATTCTCTCTAAATCACTCCATGTACGTGCTATCTTTACACCACCAGCTTTCCCTCGTCCACCAACAAGTACCTGTGCTTTAACAACAACGGGCGGCTCAAGATTCTCCCTAGACAAAACCTCTCTAATGTTATCGTCCTTCGATACTACAACGCCTCTTGGTACCGGTATCCCATAAGACTTGAATATCTCCTTGGCTTCATACTCGAACAGCTTCAAACCTATAGACACCACTATAACAAACTGAAGACGGGCCGATAAAACTTTAGTAGTAGAAGAAAGTTACTGAATACCTCATTTTCACTCTAATTTACGATACTAGGAAACTCTAAGTGACTATATAATATCTAATCTAATTGATTGTGCACACTGCCTTGGCGTTCTGGCAAGCATACAGTCTGCATGCAATGTAGACAGAAACTTTATACGTGGAATTTTATACAAATTAGATAGGGCAGGCATAGAGTAGCCCTATGTAGAACAAGTAGGCCCAGATGAGTTCTACGAGGGCTTCACGGAGTTTTACTAAGGAAGAGAGAGTAGGTGTGCAAGATGAAAACAGCTGTCCTGCTATTATTTCCCCTAGTGATACTAGGGGCTGTCTATTTGAGTGAAATGCTACATTTCTCCTACAAGTTTGTAGAGGAGGTAGTTTGGCCACCACATAGCAGTTCTCCAGAGAGTCTTGTTGGAAAGAATGTAGAGCTTTTGGCTTATGGTATTGGTGTAGTTAAGAATGCTGGATCTCCTTCATCTATAGCATTAGAAGCACAACCTATCTCTGTGCCGGAGGTTCTCAGAGCGTATGCTGACACTGTGATTCTCCAGATAATGCCTAATCCATTTGTAAATCCTCCAGACTACATAGGATCGTGTATTAGTGTTAGTGGTACTGTAACTGGTATAGAGAAGCTCTTTGATGGTAGTATAGTTGTCTACATTATGCCCAAGGAGATAAGTGTTGTATCATGTACAATGACATCCTAAGGTTATTAAAGTAATTTTTGCTATCAAGGATAGGCACGATTCATTCTCTTATATAGAAGCAACTTATCTGGACAGCAGTTCATCTTCTCTCTTTAAGCTTAGTAAAAGCGGTTTTCGTCTACATGGTTAAGTTTTTATCTCCTTGTACCTTAGTCTAGTTAGCCTTGAGGTCATGATTGCTTACAGGACTTGTAGGAGGGGCTGTTAGAACTACTATGCTAAGTTCGGTAAATGAGCTATGAGGATTGAATCATAATGACTGAGAGCCGTAAGGCTGTCCATGGATTTGTTAAGGGTAGTATATGGCTTTACCTTAGCGTTCTTGTGAATAACTTTTTCGGTTTTATCTACTGGCTCTTAATATCGCGTACAGCTGGCAAAGAAGTTCTAGGGAGTACTTCTGCTATTGTAGGTATGGCCACATTAGTCATAGGCTTGCTTAGTTTTGGTGTTGGAATAGGCTTACAGAGGTATCTGGGAGAGCATCTGGCTAAAGGTGAAAAGGAGCGAGCACGTGCATATTTCTGGTCTGTACTCATATTTAATATGCTCCTCTATCTGTCTACCGGGTTACTGTTAGTTTTGGCAGGCTCTTTGGGTTTTAGTCTTGGAAGTTATACTCCCAAAATGCTCGTCTTGGCTGGCATTCTTGTTGCGATGGGGTTTACACAGCCATTTATGGCTCTATACTATTCTGAGCTACGTACAAACTTACATTTATTTGCTAGTATGATGGGTAATGTGTTAAGAGTTGTTATGGGCGTAATGTTGGTTCTCTTGGGTTTTGGGTGGGTAGGTGCGACACTAGGTTATCTTATGTTTAACTTATCATACATAGCTTTAGGGTTCTCGTATGCTGTTAAGAGGCTTAGCCTTAGCCTAATATTCTCCAAGCCTCTTCTTAAAGAAGTTTTAGAAGCTGGTATGGCTAGTTGGGCTCCTACAGTAATAATGCTCGCTGGCCAGTGGATAGGCGTTGTAGCAGTGTACACTTCTGCTGGTGCTCTAGAAACAGGAGACTACTACATAGCTTTTGCTATAGCTACTCTTGTACTTGCCATAACTAATGCTGTCCTGTCACTCTTAATACCTGTCTTGAGCGGTATGAGTGATGGGAGGAAGAGGCTTACAGCAAAGGCTTTGAGGTTAGTATTTGCAGTAGCTTCTCCTATAGCTGTAGCTCTTGCAGCTTACCCCAACGCGCCGCTCAGCATACTCGGCAAAGAATATATTACTGCGTCAAATATATTGTCTCTCCTCGCTATCTCAGCTCTTCCAGTAGCATTCTCTACAGCTATAACTGGACTACTCTACGCGTACAAAGACTATAAGAATGTATTATTCCTCGGCCTCGCCCAAAACATTCCTAGACTAATCTTCTACTTTACGCTAATACCTTCAATGAAAGGTTTTGGAGCAGCTCTAGCATATACGGTTGGGTCGTTTACAGGGTTAACATATGTTGTCCACCTCTCTAAAGCCATAAATGTAAAATTGCCTTGGAAAGAGGCGTTTGTAGCAGTACTAGTCCCTGGGGCCTCTGCATTCTTAGTCATAGGTCTCAATATCTCATGGCTTATTGGCATACCACTAATACTCTCTACAGTGCTTACTTATCCGCGACTACGTGTTCTATCTAGAGAGGAGATTATCGAGCTGGCAAGACTACTACTTCCGTTACGTATACGATCAAAAATACAGCCTGTGGCAGGTATGATACTAGACATAATAGCGCCAAGCTAGGTGTGGTGAGAACAGTAGTCTATGATGGGGGTTTCCATCTCTTTAAGCTATCATAATCTGGCTCTATTCTGTCGTCATAGAATGTTAAGCCAAATCCATGAACAGTATTTATCACGGAGGCTACATCTTGTTTTGTTATCCTCTCACGCCACTTGTAAACATTTGCGACAGCCCTAGCTACGGCTTCTGCAGAGGTAGACGATCTCCTCGAGACTTCTCTTGCGAGGACTTGGCTGTTCCAGCCTAGACCAAGGCTTTCTAGCAAATTGCGCAGAGCAGTAGCCGGGTGCAATGCTAGTTCTTCGTATATAGCAACCCTTATAGGCAGCCGCCTAGCATAGTATAAAGGCACATAGTAGTCAATTGACCATAGTGCAGCCAAGAACTCAACTGGCTTAGTTATCGAGTTTACGAGCCTTATTACTTCATCCCGTATGGGGGCTAGCTCCCTAATTCTGTAGGCATCTCTTAGCAGTGCCTTCTTGGCTACTTTGAGGGGGAGTACTCTTAATGGATTACCTATTCCTACTCTCATCTGTGACTCTATGACTGCACAAGGGTGCCTTACGAGGAGTAAGTATTGCACCTTCCACGTCTCTGTTCCTTTAAACCAGTATGCCAGCCATGGCAACAGTCTTGTTGTGACAATGTCCTTGACGAGAACCCTATTAGACAAAAGCCACCTCACATTCTTGTAGAACATTCTCTTTGGAGAGAAATACCATAACCCCGCTACGTGGCCTAAGAGTACTCTTAACGCATACTCCCTTGTCCCTTTATCATCCTCGTACAAGTATAAATATGGCCTATATATTGGCTTTAGGTGTCTCCTAAGATACCTTCGCAAGGTGGGGTAGAAGCGCGGGTTAAAGGGCTCAAATACTACACGGAACTTACCTGCTTCTTCTAAGATGCTCATAAGCCATGTGGTACCACTTCTAGGCACGCCTACCATGTACACTGTTGAGAAGGGTGAGGGATGAGAAAGAGCCCATATCTTCTCTATGGTGTAGGTTATTGCTCCAGAAGTCCTTCTGACTAGCTCCTTAAATGTATTCATGTATATACCCTTCACTATGTTTGCACTAGATGTAACCTAGTGCGCGTAGTCTCTCCTTCACCTTCTCCTCGTCTTCTTTGCTTAGTCCCCGTTCTTCAGATTCTTCTGAGGAGAGAACTTCCTCTAACAAGAACTCTACAAGCTCTTCAACACTAGAGAAGCCTCCCTGTTCTTCTATGAACTTTTTTGCTTTGTCGTAGAGGTCTCTTTTTATTTCAATGCTTACTTTCTCGGTCATGTCTTTGTGCACCATCCTCTCTCTTGTATTTGCTACTGGTATATTAGTTGTTCTATGAACTCTTTCACCTTCTCTGCTCTTATCTCTCCCATGAAGCCCTTTGGAAGAGTGTCTTCAAGATCATATACTGCTAGCACCCCTAGCCAGTCGTGCACAGCATCGTCAGGTCCACGGTCGTTCTCTGGTAGGTAGTTGGTTTGCCACCCTATGGTGCCTGCAGGCCTCCACCATAGGTCGTCGAGGTACACCATGAGGTCTGGCGCGTCTCCACGTACTTCAGGGTAAAGCTCTTGTGGAGTGTAAGCCTTGTTATCCCATCTTTCTCCATTTGGGCCTCTTATCCTCTCTAGGTCTCTCTTCAGTTGGCGTAGTGTCTCCTCGTAGTACTTAGGGTCCACTGCGCCCTGCTTTTCTCTACCCTTAAGGTTTATGAAGACTCTAGAATAGTAGCCACCCCAAGCCCATGCAATTGTGTGTTCCCAGTCTATCAGGTCTCTGCGGAGATCCGTCCCTGGCTTCAATGTTGTGGTGTCCTCTTTGAGTTTCAAGTATCCCTGCTCTATGAGCCATTGATTTATAGTGAAGGCACCCTTCATAGGCTTTACTCCATGATCACTAGCTACAACTATTATTGTGTCCTTTGGGAGCCTTCTATGTAGCTTCTCAAACCACTCATCTATCCTCTTGTAGACTTTAGGGATGACACTACTGTACATGGGGTGGTACTCGTAGCGTGGATGGTTCTTGTCGAAGTACTTCCAGAATGCGTGATGTGCACGGTCAACACTTATCTCTACGTAGACAAATAAGTCCCATTGCTTTCTCGTGGCAAGGTACTCTACTTGCCTTAAGTGGTTTTCAAGCATGTGGAAGAGATCCCTAGCTACCCGGTCTTTGTCGTGGCTACGGTACACTATGTCGAACACTGTTGGCCCAGTACGCGATTCTAGCTCTCTCCTTAGCCATGGTGGGAAAGTGTAGGGCTTATCGGGCCCTGGCGTAGTAAAGTCTGTGACCATGAAGCCATGTACTAGTCTTGGCGGATACGTAGGTGGTACACCGTAAACTCCGACTTTTAGCCCTTTCTTGCCGGCATCGTCCCATAATGTTGGAGTCTTTATGAAGCTACTATTCACTATGTAGTAGTCAAATTCTCCTGGTCGGCGGTGCCTAAAACCGTAGATGCCGAGTTCACCAGGTGTCTTGCCAGTAAACATGACCATCCATGCAGGCACAGTTATTGGGGGATGACAAGTCCTCATCAGCCACTTCTGCCCCTCCTCAATAAGTCGTCTTATATAGGTGAACCCCCCGCCGTCCATGTCTTCGTATAGTACGCTAGGAGGTAACGAGTCTAAGCCTAGCACGAAGACTCGCCGAGGCAAGCTAGTCTCACACCTCTATACGGTCTTGAAGGAGTTGCTGTGGATCAAACTAAAATTATTATGCTCTTAGAATATCGCTTATTGTTTTAAGGAGGATCTTAACAAGATTCTCTTCTTCATGAGCCGTGTATTCAACTACTAACACATTAGTCTTACCACCCACTTTTACCCCCATGTTCTTTAGGGCATCTATCACCCGATCCAGTCTGTGTGCCATACTTCTAACATATATGAAGCCACGCTTCTGTGATGGCATGTAGTGAACTAGTACAACTATGTTCTCTGAATTCTTAGCTGAGAGTCTACGGCCAACATAGCTTGTCACATACGCATCTACTGCTAGTTTGTACACCTTCACTGGCCCATTATTATAGGTCTCTTCTACAGAACCAAGAGCTTGTTGCAGTAAATATTCTGCTTTTATACGAGCCTCATGTAACCATGCCTCCTCTCTTAGTTCTTTGGGGTTCTCAGATGCGGCTCTGACAGTTTTGAGTATACATTCTCTATCAAGAATCCTATAACAAGAGTCTACGAGGTCTACTATCTTCCTCAAGGCCTTCAAGTCTAGTCCTGTGCCAGCAAGAAGCTTTTCAGCAATCTCTATTCCTGGGTGAGGCTTTGAGCTATCTATGAATGGTGCTAAGTCACCTACGATACCCAATGCTGCTAGAATCCTGTACTCGTCCTCGCTTGGCTCGCCGAGGAGCGTGTATAGGAGGAAGCTTGTAGAGGGGCATTCATGTTCTGAAGACCCGTACGCTACTGGATTACAATAATACATGGTGCTTATTGGTGGTTTAACATGGTGGTGGTCAAATATGAGTAGCTCGTGGTGCTTTAGCCTATTTCTAAGCCTGTCATAGTCGCTGCCATCTATTCCATAGTCAACAACTACTAGTGCCTCGTACTCGTTCTCTGGTAGCTTGATAGAGTCGGAGCCGTAGAAGCCTATTGCTGGTGGTGAGAAGCCAACTACGCGATTCTGGAACATTCTGAGTAACAGTGCTGCAGATGCTATGCCATCAGTATCCCAGTGGTGAACTATGTATACAGTCTTTCCGGATAGAGCCTCTGCAGTTGCCCTACATTTTTTGCTGATAACTTCCTTCAAGATGTATGCTCACCCAAGAAACAGTTCTAAGGCCTCTAGGCCTCGTCTTCTTCAATGAATGGTTTCGGGTGTTCAAGTATGACTCGTGCGACCTCAAGGCGCATCATGTATTCTGGTGGTTTCTGGCCACTCATAATCATTTTTCTTAGCTTTGTACCGCTGATGCGTATGCGGAACTCTTCGGGGTGGGGGCAGATCTTCTCGTTGACCATTTGGCCGCATTTCTTGCAGTAGAAGGCTTCTCTCACGAATAATGGTGTTATTCCGAGGTCTGGGAATTCTCTAAATATTTCCCATGCCTCGTAGGGTCCGTAGTAGTTGCCTACACCGGCATGGTCGCGCCCAACGATGAAGTGTGTGGCCCCAAAGTTTTTCCTGACTATAGCGTGGTGAACAGCTTCTCTTGGACCAGCATATCTCATCTCCATACGTAGTACACTTAGAACAACGACCTCCTTAGGATAGTAGTGCTCTATCAGTGCCTTATACGCTTTGACTATTACTTCGTCACGGTAATCACCTGGCTTCTTCCAGCCAACCAGAGGATTTATGAAGAGACCATCAGTAAATGTCAGCGCTGCTTTTTGTACATACTCGTGCCCCATGTGCGGCACATTCCGTGTTTGGAAAGCTGCTATCCTCTTCCATCCCCTTGTCCCAAAGAGTACTCTGGTCTCTTTAGGCCAAAGCCTAATGTTCTCAAAGGGTTCTGGAGGGTCTCTGAGGAGGTCGATGCTGCCCCCTATTAGTAGTTCTTTTCTCTTATACGTCTTTGCAACACCTGGGTGGTTGGGGTCAGCTGTCTTGAATACCTTCATGGCATACTCTTTTTTGTCCCAGCCATAGATTTCTTCTATTCTCATTATAGCTAGGGGCTCATCTCTGTAGTATAGTGCTATATCGTCTCCATCCTTTACGCCAACGATGTCTTCTGGGTCTACATCTAAGATAATAGGTATAGTCCATGGAAGGTCGCTGCTAAGCCTCATCTGGTCAAGAACATTTATGTAGTCTTCCTGGACCATGAATCCTTCTAATGGACTATAGACTCCATGTGCTATATTTGCTGCATCAGCTGCAATACTTTCGTTAACATCTATCCTGGGGAGTTCTCTGGCCTCCTCAAGTAGTCTCTCACGGCGCTTAGGCGACACTGTTCTATCTACGAGTCTGCCCCCGTGAGGCCTAGAGACCATTGTTTACACCTCAAGTACGGTGAGCATTTTTGTGTAGAGTTTATATATAGCCTAGTCTTTTGAGCCTTTCAATAATGGCTTTCTTCTCTTCTTCGCTCACAGCTTCACTCTTCAACTTCTCTTCCTCCATCTCAGCTACAACTTCTCTCAACACATATGTAACGAACTGTGAGACACTAGTAAATCCTGTTCCCTCTATGAGTTTACGTATTCTTTCATAAAGGGTTACTGGTATTGAGACTGTCGTGTACCGTGTCTTTCTCTTTTCTCCTTCACTATGATTATCCAAGCTCGTGCCCCTCTTAGTAGCTCATATGTGTGTTATTAATTAAATTTTATTAATGAGTAGTGCTCAGTGTGAGTATGGCATTAATTACATTTAATTAAGTCGTGGTGCTGAGATAATGCATGATGTGATTGTATTACTTTTTGTAGGGTTAGTTGCAGGCGTGTTAGATTATGCTTATGCTGTAGGTTTTGGGCTTGCAGCAAGTATTATGCTTGTAGGAGCGCTAGGCTACGACCCCAGAGTCGTTGCTTTTGCGACATCAGTAGCACAAGTAGTTTCGAGCCCATTTGCATTTATTTCTCATAGCCGAACAGGTAATGTTGAAGTGGACAAGAATAATCTGAAGGCGTTGCTGTTTCTTTCTGCTCTAGCTACTGCTTCGTCAAGTGTGGTAGTGGTGTTATTTTCGAGAGCTAGCAGTGGTAGTGCACAACTCGTGTACATTCTCTTACTCGCGATACTAGCTGTTCTTTCTCTCTCAAGTATAAATACAAGGAGGGATAGCATGGCGCATTATGGATGGGTTGCCGCTGTCTACGCTTCTATTGCTGGTGTTTACAAGGCTGTTATTGGTGGTGGCTATAGCTTCTTCATGGTTAAAGCGCAAAAAGCTTTGGGTGTTAACACAAGAGCTGCTGTTGCTTTTAATTCGCTGACTAAACTTCCATCATTCATACTTATAGGCATCCTATATGCTTCTCTCGGTTATACAGATGTAGTTCTTGCTTTATGCTTAGTCCTAGGAGCAATATTATCAACGCCCATTGCAGCTTTACTCTTGAAAAGAACAAGTACACATACAACCACGGTGGTGCTAGCTGTTTCTGCCCTGGTAACAGTTTTGTGGAAGCTCGTACAGTTCTTCATAAAATAGCCTCCCTATACACAGAGCCTGGTGGGTGGCACAAGCATGAAGTGCCTGGAGAGAGGCGTAGTTGTCTGGCTTACTGGCCTCCCAGCTTCTGGTAAGACAACAATAGCCAATATTGTAGCAGACAAACTAAGGTCAATTGGTTATAAAGTAGAGGTCCTGGATGGTGATTGGGTACGTAAGACGATAAACCCTGATGCTGGCTTTACACGAGAGGAGCGCCGCAGACATCTGCATAGAGTAGCTTGGATAGCGAGGCTTCTTGCAAGAAATGGCGTAATAGTGCTCTGCAGTTTCGTTTCACCATACCGTGATGTTAGGAGGGAAATTAGAGAGATTGTAGAGGAAGAGGTTCCATTCATAGAAGTCTACGTGTATGCGCCACTTGAAGAATGTATAAAGAGAGATCCAAAAGGCTTATACAAGAAAGCATTGCGTGGAGAGATAAAGCACTTTACTGGAGTAAGTGACCCCTACGAGCCGCCAGAAAATCCTGCATTGGTTCTTGACACTGTTAAGAATACTGCTGAAGAGAATGCTTCAAAGCTCATAGACTTAATACTTAATGTAATTGAAAGGAGGCATGGTGGATAGTCGTGCTAGCTAGCACTCTATCGTAAGTTTATAAGCATGCCATTGCATTATCCTCCTATTGGTGTTATATCGTGGATTGGGGTAGTGCCTTCTCTTATGCATTCCGCATAGTTTTAATGAGTATTGTATGGGCTATAATTGGTATTGCTTTAATAGTTCTAGGCATAATCCTTGTTGAAAAAGGTGCATGGCTTATTGGAGTGCCATTAGCTGTTGTAGGTTATGCTATAGCTGCCCTGGGACTCTTAGCTGCTACTATTAAGTACCTTGTAGAGGCTATAAAGAATGAACTCTCATAATACTAGGAGTATTGCCGTGCCTTTGGTTCTGCTCCTTATTTCCTATTTCTTACTAATTTGTGGTGTATTTATCTTAGCCGTTAGTCTTAATATTACTTTATTACCTTTACTCTATTGTTATACTGCCTATCTTATTTATGTGTCCCACTGCTTTTCCAGTTTATTCTCATGTCCTACACTTACTGTTCTACTTCAATGGCTTGATTAGTGGGACTACATTATGTAAGAGGAAGACTTATAATACTATAATTACTACAGAACAGATATAGCTGGGTGAGCAATTATGGCATCTCTAATTGAAATGTTTGAAAAGAGTATAGTATCTGACACAAGGAGTAAGGTATTAAGAAGAGTGCCCCCTCATATAAGTCATTTGTTATGGCCAATAAAGTAGGCATATCAAGCAAGTATGTGTATATCATTAGCTTGTTTTTATTTATGGCTAGCAGCTTTTCTCAATATGTATGCGACAGCTCTTTTCGAGCCATTAGAATAGTTAGGAGTAGGCATCTGTTTAGCTTTGTCAAGTGCTTGGGCAAGATTCTCTGGAGTGATACTTTCTAGGAATATAGCATTGAGCTTCCTTGCGAGTATTCTACCGTCAATAGGTGGGGCTAAGTGTTTATGTCTCGTAGAGTAGACCATAACTACAGGTTTTCCATAGGCTAGTCTTGCAGTTGCCGCTGTAGAGCCTGGGAAATGTGTTATGACTATTGTGGCTCTAGCTATCCACCTGTGTATATCGCGTGTATATCTGAATACTGTCCATTTACTGTTAAGTTTCCTTACTTTCTTAGGATCAATATCCCCTGACTGTATAACAGTGTTGTCCACTCCTATCTTGCTCAGCGCTGTATATAGTTGTGGTAAGCCCCAGGTTCCTGTTGTGACTAGTATGTAGCCTTCATCCTTTACTTCATAAATTCTTGGCTCGAATATTGGGCCTACAAGTACTCCATTTGGATAGGACTTTTTCTGCTCTTCCCAGTGCAAAAAAGTCGTAGCTTTGAGTTTGTAAAGAATCTTCACAGCTCTTGACGGACTTGTAATTCTGTCGATCGCCTCGAGTGTGTAGATAGGTTTCTTGAATAGTTTTTGTAGTAGTGCTGGCGGTATTGAGAAGTTTGACCCCGTCGCAATTACTGCATCGTATTTACCGCGTATTAAATGTGTAGCTTCAAGGAATGATTTAGGCCAGCGTGTAACTGTTCTGTATAGTGGTTCTCCAGGCTTACGTGGCAGTGTTAAATAAAGTATTCTGCCTAGTTTATTGAAGCGTGCTGCAACCCATTTGTAGGTTATGGGGACAACTATGTCTAGATCAGCGCCAGCATTCTTCAACTCATGCGCTAGTGCTAGCGCGTAACCCGTATGGCCACCGTAGCCTGCAACAATTAGTATTCGCACAACACCATCCCATCCAATCTCTTTTGCTGAACCTACACTATAATGTCTAAATGATGCATCTCTACCTTGTGTATTATCTACCTCTACACTCACGCCTATTTGTTGAAGATAGTTAGGTTGATTCGGTAGTACCCGGCAACGAAATGTGTTGGAGTCCCTATAGCAGATAGAGTGATGTTCCGTGGTTAGGGATGAGAAGTGGCGTAGTATAAGTGTGCTTGTTAGGGCTGCTGAGAAGTATGAGAGAGTTGAAGCTCCAGTATATCGTAGCACTGGTGGGCCTATATTCAAGACGCTGCTAAGTAGTGGCTGTAAGATGGATTGCTTGTACTGTCCATTTTCGAGGCATTGTAGATATCCACGCGAGAAGTGGAGCGTTGATAAGCTTGTTCGTGTTTTCTTAGAGTTGTATCGTGGAGGAGTTGTTCGTGGCTTGTTTCTTAGTAGTGGTCTTTATGGTGACCCAGAGAGTGTTGTTGAAGAATTAGTGTTTGTTGCTAGGGTTTTGCGTGAGAAGTATGGCTACAGGGGTTATATTCATCTTCGTTTGATGCCTGGTACACCTAGTAGACTTGTTCGTGAAGCTGCCAGGGTTGCTGACCGTGTTGGTGTTAATCTTGAGGCTCCCGGTCCTCAGTTCTTTTCAGAGATTGCACCTAGTAAGGGGAGTTGGAGCATTGACTTGTATAGTAAGTTGAGTTATGCTGCAAGCCTTGTTTCGCCGTATAGGCGTCGTGTTGATACACAGCTAGTTGTTGGTGCTGCTGGTGAGTCTGATAGGGATATCATGTTGCTGCTTGAGAAGCTTAGTGATGTGGGTGTAGGAATAGTGCATTTTAGTCCTTATACCCCAGTTGAGGGTACTCCTCTAGCTAAACGTGTTCCTCCAACTCCTGTTTGGAGAAGTAGGCAGCTGTATGAGGTTTGGAGCCTTATTTCACAGTATGGGTTTAGAGTTAAGGAGCTAGAGGCTGTGCTAGATGATGATGGTTTTATGCCTAGGCTTGGAGTGAGCGTTAAAGAGTTTTTGGCTAGGAGTCATCCTGAGTGGTTTCCTGTAAATCCATGGAATGCTTCTCTGAGTGAGCTTGTGAGGGTGCCAGGTATAGGGCCTAAGACTGCGCGGCGTATTATTAACTTGCGTGAGAGAGGCCTCCTTACTGTTTTGAAGCTTAAGAGTGTTCTTGGTGTGTCTAGGTGGAGTAGGGCTAAGGCTTATCTCGACCTCTCCAGCTCAAAGTAGGAGGCTCTATATGTGTTATTGTGTTATTTTCTCTTTATGACTATTTCTTGTACTGTACTGTTGAACTCGTTTGGTAGTTGAAGAGCTCTTCTTACTTCGTTAACTGCTTGTGACCATGTGTAGCCCTTATTGAATACTAGGTCTATAAGCATGTAGAGCATCTTGTCTACTTCCTCTACGCTTGCAGCTCCTGTCCAGCCTATGAACCTTGTTAAACCCCTCTTGCCGAGGGCAACCACGAGGTCTGGTGCAAGGAGAGTATAGCAGCTTCCTACAACTATTACTGAGCCGTTGCAGAAGTTTTTCTCGAGTCTTTCTTCGAAGAATTTTGGTAGAACAGCAAGATACTCCTTTTCTGGTAATGCGTAGGGGGTTGCTCTAGTGACGAGCCATTTGCTCATTAGGTTTTTATACTCATCACTCCAGGGTACTCCTGTAAACAATCCAACAATGACGTCTCTCTTGTTGTTATGCTCGTAGACAGCTTTACCACCATGTACCCTTAATATTATGACATCGTAGTTGCTTAGCTTACTAAAAAGTTCTAAGTTTACATTTGTACCGTTAAAGTAGTCAACTTTGTATCCTGCCTTTCTTAGCGTGTTGATAATAAATTTGTCGAGTTCGGGATTAGGAAAATCTGTGCTTAATCCATCGGCTACTAGTGCTCTTCCACGTGGGCACAAGCCTGTAGATGATGACTCGTTGTTGTGAACGAATAAGATGAGACTCGTTGCAACTAGTACTATTGCAGCTACTCCTACAAGCAATAGTTTACGTCTTTTATTTAGCCTCAATCCTCTACTATTACTTTTATAGTGTTTCTTCTTAGCCACAAGACTCCCTCCTTGCTAGTTTTATTCTAACATGAAGATGGGAGAAAATAGATTTTGTGCTATTATTTCACTAGGGTGTTGAGCTTGATGCTTGAAGAGTTTCTAGAGCTTCATATTTCTTGCTAAAATACATTAAAATTCACTACATGTTGTTTATAAGTTAGACCAAAGAAAGTTTGTAGATAGGCAAGCATTTTTCGTGTGTTGACTCTTCCTAACTTTCTTTATTGTAGCTCTATTATGTTTACAGTGAGTGTTTTTGTGTCGAGAATTGCTATTGTCTGTTTTCCTGTTAAGCATCCACAAACTTCGCCGGGATTTAACACTAGAGTATTTCCTATTCGTCGCACATCTACCTTGTGTGTATGACCATACAAGACTGCATCATACTTCCTTGACGCTGCTAATGAATCTACTATTTCTTTTGTATTCTCGGCTGAGCCGGCTCCGTGTAGTAGTAAGATGCGCTTATCATTAATCTCTATGACTCTAGGCCACTCTGTTATCTCATATCCTAGCTTCTCAGCTACGCGTTTTAGTCCGAGTTTTTCCCCACAATTATTGCCGTACACAATGTAGGCTTTCTCTATCCCTCCTTCCGCTAATGCACGTAGGGTAAAGGGGGCGACTACGTCACCTAAGTGTAGTACTACGCGTATTCCTCTCTCTACGAGAAATTGTGCTGCTTTACGGGTAGCCCAGACATTATCGTGAGTATCACTTAGTACTCCTACAAGCAATAGTTTGCACCATTTAGTAGCTACTTCCTTGGTAGATTATATTTTTAGTATTCTTTACGATGTATATAACATGTACTGGCTGTGGGTTCTGCTGGAGGACTGGTACCATCATGGTGTTTTACCTACTCTTCATAGCACTAATAGCTGTTATAGCATTTATTATTGTACAATTGGTTAGCGTTAAGAGTCAAGAGACAACGATACATGATCCTCCAGTTAGCCCTGAAGAGTTTCGGGTAGAAGAAGGGGGTATTGATGAACGGGATAAAATGATTATAGATTTACTATACCGTGAAGGGCCTCTCGGCGTTAGTGATATTGCACGTAAGCTTGGGTTGAGCAAATCTGTTGTGTGGAGAAAATTGCATAAGCTTGTTGAAGCTGGTATAGTGGAGCGTGTGACAGTTAGGGGTAAACCTCTTTACAAGATTAAACAATAAACTAAATAGTCGTTCTTTATTCTGGCCTTGTATAGTTCGTATAATTGCACTGAACAATGGATAGGTTAATGATATTATAGCTAATACTTACAGTCCTCTCTCTATTCGAGCACCCTTTTCATGGCTTCTTATAGGCTAAGGGTAACATTGAGATTAAAGGGAATAAGTGAGTTTTATGCTGTACTAGTGCTACTTATAACATCGATAGTTATAGCTCCTAAAATTGTTAGTCTTATTAATACATATTACTCTGGGGTCAAGGCGGGTCATGTAAGACCAATACTTGTTGTCGAAATCAATGAGACACATGCTCTCTGTTATGTTGCTGAGAGTTGGGAGCCTTACAAGACAAAGGAGATTCTTGGTGATTTCAAGTATTGGGTCTACTTGTATGACATTGACGGTGATGGGTTTCTCGATCCTATAGTAGGCAATTACGGAGATATTGTTCCACGTGATACGTATGTTCTAGTATCGCCGCCAATAATTTGTTCTAGGTAATTTGTCTAGGTGCATAATCTATGGGTGTAAGTGAAGTTCAGCTAAGCAGTAATTGTGATAGAGATAATAGAGACGATGTAGAATTTATTGAGGTTAACCCGAGAAGACTAGTTTACAATATTGGTGTTGTTAAGTATGTTGTTAATGCAAGTAGTGCACAATATAATGTTATCGAGCCTAGTCTTCCTCGTGATCTCATAGATGTTATTAATAGTGTTGTTGAAAAAGTGAAGTCTAATGTGAATAAATCTGTTAGTTGTGATAAATATTGGGAATATGTTATTGGGATGGCACGCAAGCTAGGTGTAGTAGACACTGTAGTAAGATATAGGAATGTTGTCATGTACCATGTTATTAAACTCTTGAGTCCGTGGGGGTTTCTTTATCCTATAATGATTGATCCTCTTGTTGAAGAAGTTTCTGTTATTGCTGGAAAGTCTGTAAAGATTATTCATCGTAGTATCTTGACTGTTGAGTATCTTGACACAAATATTATGGCTCCTGGAGAGTATGAATTTAGGCTATTTCTCCAGTCGTTAGCATCTTATGCTGGTGTTGCTATTAATCCAGCTTTTCCTATAGCTGAAGCTGAGTTTGAAGGCCACCGTCTTACAATGGTTTATGGTAATATAGCTAGCTCATCTGTAATGTCGATCAGGAAGAAAGCTGCTAAGCCTTTAAGTCTTGAGGATTTAATCAATCTTAACATGTTGACTCGTGAAGCGGCTAATTATCTTCTTCAAGTACTACTTAATAGGGGTATGGTATTTATAGTAGGGCCTCAGGGAACTGGTAAAACCACGTTGTTAAATGCTCTACTCGAAAAACTTCCTCATGATTGGAAGCTTGTAGTAGTCGAAGATGTCCCCGAGCTTAGGCCTCGTCATCCACACTTTCTTAGTCTACGTATACGTAAAGTGCATAGTTTGTCGGAGAGTAGAAGTATTGAGATAAACTATAGAGAACTCTTGCGCGTGGCATTGAGGTTACGTGGCCAATTTACTGGCATAACAGAAGCTCGTGGCGAAGAGGTCTTAGATCTTTTTGAAGCAGCTGCTTTGGGTGAGGCTTCAGCGGCTACTTTTCATGCACGTGACTGGGATGAACTTAAGCTAAGACTCTTCAAGCTTGGTGTAAAAGAGCATATGCTGCCACTGTTATGG
>JALTZF010000007.1:4818-7294 GCA_027046265.1 Pyrodictiaceae archaeon | reverse complement strand
CGGGTCTCCAGGTACGATGTGCACAGTAGGTATAGTAGGGGCCTATACAACCCAGCAGCTATACTAGCTAGGATAGTATCACACCTCATAGATCCCCTCGAAGGCCCGAGAATACCATGGCTTGAAGAGAAGACTGTGACTCCGACAGAGGAAGACCTCAAGTACTTAGACCACATAATAGAGGCTCAGCCTGCTGAGGAACTACTAAAAAGCTATGGTGTAGAGAGGCCACGGCTGAGGGGGAGAGACTGGTACATAGCAGTGTACTTCAAGCCAACAGTAAACGTTGACGGGTTCGAGTCGGGCTACACTGGGCCAGGGACAAAGACGATAACCCCAGCTGAGGCGCGGGTAAGGCTGGACTTCCGCCTAGTACCAAACATAGAGCCCGAAGACGTCCTAGAGGGCCTCAGAAAACTTGTAGAGAGACTAGGACTAGAAGAGTTTGTGGAAATTCATGTACACGACAAGTATACGTGGAGCAAGACGAGTCCAAGCTCGCCCGCAGTGAAGAGGGCGGAGAAAGCCTACAAGCTAATGGGCATAAAGCCCTACATAATACCAATAATACCAGGCTCAGCCCCCTCATACCTATTCACGAGAAAACTAGGCATACCCATGCTTGCAACAGCACCAGGACACGGCGGCAGAGCACATGCACCCAACGAGTACATAACAGTTGAGAGTATACCAAGAATAACCGCCTACACAGCAATCCTTATAGACACATTTACAGAAGAAAAGACTACGTAGCACCTATGGCTACTTTCCTTTTTGTGTTAGACAACCTCTCTGCGCTCATTCTTGTACCATGCAGCCCTACCACCACTAGGCCACAGGAGGTTAATGGGAGACCTAGGGAAGGATTTCTACATGCCAAAGGAGGGTTCTTGCCTGGCTAAATCTTAGGCTCTATTACGCCTTTATCTATGAGTGATATTATGATTTTCTTTGCTTCTTCTCTTGGCAAACCAGTCTTCTCGGCCACGAGCTGGATGGCTTCGCGTAGTAGGAGTTCTCCTCTCCTTCTGCGTTCAAGTATTATTGTCTTGTAGGCTTCGAGTTGTAGTCCTTGTAGTATACCAGACTCCTCTATGAGCTTCTGAAGCTTCTCCAAGTACCCTCTTAGCTTCTCAACAGCCTCCACAGCATCCTGTGTCTGAGGAGGCTTTGGTGGCTGTATACCAGTGGCTTCGAGGGCTTGTGTTAGAGCCTCTACTTCGAGTAGGAGTATGTGCTTCTGACGGTCAGCCTCCTCTAGTAGCTCGCTATGCCTCCTCTTGGCTTGTTCAAGGCTGTCTTTCAGTATTATGTAGGCACTCTCTAGTAGTTCTCTTGCCTCGCGTAGTACTCCCTGTAGACTCCATGCATCAGCCTTCGAGGATGAGAGCTTCGCTTTCACCCTCTCCTCATGCTCTAATGCCTGCTTAATAGCGGCCTCGAGATCCTCGGCGGCCTCCCCTACTCTACTGGCGTGTGCTAGCCTTGCCTCTTCCGCCTTGCCTGCGAGTTCTCTGAGACTCTTAGCCCATGCTTCAGCCTCCCTCAAAAGGTTCTCAAGCCTCTCAGCCTCTTGCTCGACTTTACTGATTAGCTCTTCTAATTCTACTACTGGCCTCCGGGCCTGCTCAAGGCTAGCCTCCATGGCTGATACGAGTTGCTCGGCCTCATCTAGGCTTATGCGTGAGTCTTTTACCTCCATGTTGAAAGCTATGGCTGCAAGGCTTGGAGGCTTGGCCCCCAGCTTTTCAAGGCGCTCACGTAGCCTCTCAGCCCTCCTCTTAGACTCGCTGGTCTCCTCAGCTATGCTCCTAAGCCTCTCAAGGAGCCTCTTGAGCCTCTCTAGTGCCCGGCTTGGCTTGCCTGAGGCCTCTACACCGTTTTCTGAGAGCTTGGCAACGCCTAGCTCTTGTAGCTCAGACACTATCAGCCAAAGCTTGTAGTTGAAGTAGACTAGTGGGCCCTGCCCATTCACGTAGAATGGTGTTGCTTCTCCTGGCTTGCGTGGATTCCTCTTCTTCGCTTCAGACCAGAGCGTGGCTAGCCTCTTGTCTAGCTCCTCTTCGGAGATCTTCGCCTCTGAGACCTCATCAACGACTTCTAGGGCCTTCCTCAGCAGCTCCTCCTCCCCGGCCTCGATGACTACTCTTGCACCAGTAAGAGACTCTACTAGCTCTGTAAAGGCACGAGAATACTCCATAATGCCCTGTAGCTGCTCTTCAAGCTCCCTTCTTATCTTGGAGGCAGTCCTGGAAGCTTCTAGGACGAGTGGCGCAAGCTCAGACTCCACATAGTCTAGTAGCTCCTTGACAGTGTAGGCGAGCCTAAGGCTAGTCCTCGGCGAGCCAGCGCGGAGAGCCTCCTCTGCAAGCCTTAGCAACTGCTCAGCCTTACTGAAGAGAGCCTCTAGGCTACCGCCACGGATGCCCCGCGCCTTAGCTGAGACTATTAGCCCCCACTTGGCCAGCGTCTCGTC
>JALTZF010000007.1:0-4808 GCA_027046265.1 Pyrodictiaceae archaeon | reverse complement strand
GTCTTCTTATTAGGCTCCGGGCATCCTCCACAGTGTCATGGAGTCTTAGCCTTGTCTTGTCTGGGTCTATCCGGCGGCTAGAAGCCTCTACGAGGCCACGGTAGACGAGGGATTGGAGTAGCATCCTCCTCGTACCAGGGTTCCTGGCCTCTACGACTAGTAGACCCCACAGCTTCTCAGCGGGAACCTCCTCCGTCCTTGCATTAAGCTGCTCGAGTGCCCGGAGCACACTCTTCTCGAACGGTGATAGGACGTCTACCCTTACCGACCCATTGGCTCTCTCGAGGAACCCATTTGCCACTAGTAGAGTCATGTACTTCTCTAGTGTCCCCACTTCGCCTCTCTCAATGTCTGGGCTTAGGAGTCCACGGGCCTCCCCGCCCGCGCCACGGTAGAGGTGGTAGCGTAGAACATACTCGTACGCAGCCTCAAGAGCCTCTCTCGCTGTAGCGTGGGTGGATGGTACTACGAGGAAGTACCTCAGCGCACCCGAGAGCTCTGTAGGCCTCTCCACCTCGTAGCCCAGCCTCGGATCCCTCACTACTAGTGGTGCACCCTCAACACCCTCTTCGAGGGCCCTAACCAGCCTCTCTTTAGCCCTTAACTCCTCTCCTATCTCCCGCAGCATCTGTGCAAGGCGGAGAGAGTCAAAGCCCATGTCCTCTGCTACTATACGGTCAGCCATTATCTTAGAAGCCTTCTCAAGGGCCTCTTCTAGGCCCGCAGAGGACTCCAATAGTTTTAGGCCCAGGGCTTGAAGCTTGACTCTCGAGACTAGGCTCTGGAGCCCAGCGACGACCACGCGGAGGAAGAACTTGCCCTCAAGAGCCTCTAGGATCCTAGAAGCCCCGGGCTCCACGCCTCCATGGCCCACTACGAGTATTGCATGGGGCCTCCAGCCACTCAGTAGAGAAGCCGTGACAAGGCCTTCAACGCGGTGTGCTACGCTCTCTGTGACCTCGCCACTCACAGATACCAAGAGGACTCTGGCAACACCTCCGCCAGGGAGTCTAGCCCAGATCCTCGCCGCAGCCTCCCCATGTGGTAGTGGGGTCTGGGCAATCATCCCCTGGCCTGCCAGGGCTGCCACGACTCCTACGAGGAGGTGGCGATGGTCTGCTACAGTGTAGACTTTCCTGACGAGCTGGAGTCTCTCAAGCCGGTCAGACACAAAGTCAAGGTAGCTCAGCTCTGGACTAACATAGACGAGGCGCTGTACCCGCGGGGAAAGCATGAAGCCTCTCTCGTCGGCTGAGCCTAGTAGGGGCTTGAACACGTTTGACCAGAGTATGCCTGCAAGCCTCTCAGCCTCAGCACGCGCGAGCTCTACAGGGGAGGCGTCAGCTACAAGGTCTACTGCCTCCTCCTCGTTCAACGGCACAGCCACTACTTGTCTGCCACGCGGGTCACTATAGACTAGGCTGTCTAGGAGCTGTTCTAGGGGGTCACCAGACTGGTCACGGGATGCGAGCTGTGGGAGTACCTTCACGACTTCTGGCTCCACGCCGCGGAGGAGCTTGAATGCGTCCTCTACACGGGCCACTAGGCCCACGCGGTAGACAAGCCTGCGCACACCAAGCTCGCGGCGTAGCCACCCCTCCTCGGCGTAGAGGTTAGCCTCATTAATGACAGCCTCTAGGAGGCCTGGCTTGAGCCCAGAAGCCTCCTCTAAAACCCTAGAGTCAGCAGCTCCACGAGCCACTAGCTCGTCAAACAGCGCTATAACCCTTTCCACAGGGAAGCCTGCAAGCCTCGCACGAGCCTCAAGGCCCTCACGCAGCCTCGTGTACGCCTCACTGTTAAGTGCTGGCAGCTCTGTACCTCCGACACTCAGCACAAGCCCCGACAACGCCTCCAAAAGCTCGCCAGTAGAGAGCCTCTTGACCTGGTCGCCGCACCCTCCGCGCCCACGAGCCCAGCTGACGAGGTACCGGAAGGCCGAGACGAGGGCTCCCATGTTGCCTAACGTGCTTGAGGCAACAGCGTTTGCGAGGCTGTGGTCTAGGAGTAGTGCGTCAAGACCCGAGCCTAGGCTGTACCTTGAGAGGCTCTCTAGGAAGGCGAGTGTCTCCCTCCTAGAAAGAGGGCGTAGCCACACACTCCTAATCCTCCTCTTAAGCCGGGCAGCCACAGTAGCAAAGTCCCTTAACCCCATAAGCCTGCTATAAGCTGGCGGTGTCAAGCTGGCAACTATGTGTAAGCCTCCAGGCCTACACTTGTCGCCATTACACTTACCGCTCACGAGCTCAAAGTCCCCATTAACTATCCCCAAGAGGCCGGCTACAAGCTCTGCAATCTCTTCCTCACGAGCACCAGAGACAAGATCCTCTAGCTCATCTATGAACACTAGTAGACGCCCATCACGAGGGACAAGGCTCGTTATAACACGGGTACAGTATTCACGCAGACTACCAGCATGAAGCGGAGACCCATACTTGTCGAGGAGCCCAGAAGACTCAAGCCCAGCAGCAAGAAGAGCAGCCAAGAGACGGACAGAGGGGTCCTTCTCGGGGCTACTCCTACCAAGCTCCCTCAAGTAAGCCATCAACGTAGCAGCACGAGCCTCAAGCAACACCCAGCTGCCACGACTGCCTAGCAATGGCTTTATCCTAGCATTATAGATACTTGTCTTCCCCTCACCCCACTCAGCAACCAAGAGCAACAACACTGGGTCAGGGCTCTCCTCCATCTCAGCAAGAGCCTCACGAACCTGCTCAAGCACCCTCTGCCGGCTAGGCAGAGGAGGCAAGTAGTCGTCCAGCCTAGCAGCATCAGTACCAGTCAAACTAGGCAAACGCTGTACAGAGGGCCCACACTCGCTAGAGCCTGGAGGCATAGCATCATACCCAATAACTACATAGGAGGAGGGTAACACCCGGATAACAAGATACAAAATGAGAAAACCAGGAACATGTAATACACTAGTAGCACTACAAAAACACTCCACATAGCATGCAAGCCTATACAGCAACAACTATAGTTACTGTGATACCCCAGCAGCCAGTCAAGGCTTAGGGGTTCTCAACAAATATTTCATGATACTATGTAGTACTAAGCAGAAATAACTGGCTGAGCCTCTTTGAGCCTCGTAGTCAAGGTTACACGAAAGTACCAAGTCGCACTGTCCAAGGAGGTGCGGGAGACCCTAGGTATTAGGATTAGTGGTCCTCTGAGAATACGCGTTGAAGACGAGAGGATAATCCTAGAGCCCCTCATCTCGAGGAAGAAGGATCCCCTAGAAGACATGCTCGGCCTCGTATCTAAGCCAGTCAACGTCGACGCTGTTAAGCTTGTTGAGGAGTCTTGGGATGAAGGTTAGAATCCACCTAATAGTAGAGACTCTGAAAGCCGTATCCGCTTAAGAGCACGCTCTAGGGATGTAGTCAAGTTCTGTTCTAACCTATTAATTCTTCTACTTACCATAGCGTAGACCTCTCATGAGAATACTTGTACGTGTCTTAAACACGTTTCCTCAAATTACATTATGTAGACTTGTACATTGGATAATTAGATAGGAATCAGGAGATTCCACTTAGGCTTCATTAAGGGTACATAATCATCGTTATCCATAAATTAATGGATCCCATGTTTTAGGCTCTTTATTTTATTCAAGGTCATCTCGTACTCTCCTAGCAGATAAAATGCCTCTATCCCAGCTTTTCTAGAATTACTGACCATAAGCTTATCATTTGAGACCAGGATACTACTTGTCACTATTGCAGTGGCTATGTAGTATGCATCAACAGCCCTCGGGTGTATCTGATCCGCTATATACTCTGCAACACTAACTATGTTATCTTCTTCAACAAGATTTAATTTCTCTGTGATCTTCAACAAGTCTTGTCGCTTACCCTTAAAGCCTAGTCTACGAGCTACAGCTATCAATTCTACTCTAAATATCCTGGGTGCATATAAGGGTAACCCTTCAACTTCTCTAAGAAAACCTATCGCCTTTTGATACCTGTTCACATTACGGCTAAACAAGGAGTCTATGAATACACTAACATCAACTACAATCATTTTCTTAGCTCCTCTAAAACCCTTACAGGATCCTCAACTTTAGGGGTGGACTTCCTTATTTCACTCACTATGCCAACTATTCCTTTAGATGACTTTTTTTCTATAATTACAGATACTATTTCACCCTCAGCTAGGTCTACTTCATCTAAGAGTTCTAATACGCCCCTCGTATACTTAGCTCTTACAACTCGGTACAACTCCTACTCCCCTAGAATACTTAGAGCTGAAGAGAAATATGTAAGTTAGCTCTCCAGTATTTGAGGCAAAGCGGAATAAATTCATTAAATAAATTCTGCTTACTATGATTGACAACTGCTAATTGACTATGGAACCTTCTCTATTAGTCTCCACAAATAATGGAGGTGACACTAGTATCTGTCGTGTCGATAATATGCTAGAACACAGAAAATAGCATATATAGTATGTAGAGAGGAAGCAATAATACATAATTACCAATCAAATACATATTATCGGCTTACTAGTCCTTTGAAGACGCATATACAGGTATTGGTTGTGTATCGAATGCTATATTGTAGAGCAAGAGTGGTGCTTCTTCATTGTTTGTGTCAACACGCTCTATTGGGATTGTTGCCGGCTCTACTCTAACTGGGTCTAAGACAATGCTTAACGGATAGTAGACGCATGCCCCATAGCCAGGCAGTGTACAATACTCTAATGTTAAGTTTAGGGTGTTATTGGCTGTGCTAGTCTTTGTAAACTCAACAAGGACTCTGACCGCACTATAGCCTGGAGGTGGCGTGCTCACCTTGATCCAGCTAGTGCTGGTG
>JALTZF010000006.1:3434-7509 GCA_027046265.1 Pyrodictiaceae archaeon | reverse complement strand
TGGTAGAGGAGTATCCGTGTTAATGGGAAAGTGTCTATGTCCCATGATATTGAGTCTGGGTGCCATGTCTCAGGGAGGTAGCTATACTCAGCATAGGCGTCAACGTATGCCTTCACACAGCCCGGCACGGGGTTTACCGATATTGTTAAGAGGCCTCCCCCTGCATACTCCATGAATCCTAGTAGCTTGCTTAGCGGTATGGATAACTCAGTGTATGCGTATACGCCCCTCGTTGTGCTAAGCTCTTTCTCTGCTACATCAAACCCATTAGCAACTACTTTAACCTTGCCTCTATACTCTGTGGAGCAATTATTCTCCAGGAGTACGCCTATGTATAGCCTAGAAGAATTGTCTCCATAGTAGATGCCGTTAAAGCTGTTAAAGGGGATTGTAATCTCCTCGTTACCAGGCCCAAGGACGAGCCCTGTAGGCTCACGTGCCTCCAGTATTTTGGAGAGCCTGCTCTGCCATGGTCTATGCGACGCTATGGCATGGGATAGTATCTTCAACCCCCTACGCTCTCTCCAGGTCACCCTCTCCTCAAGCCTCTTTGCTGCCTCCAAAGAGACGTGGTGTACTATGGGTGCTAGCCCACCACATTTCTCGAGTTTAACGAGGACTTGTAGGGGTTTACTTGAAGCATTTAATTCTGGGCCTAGGAAGGCGTCTATGTAGGCTATGCCTCCCCTGCGAATCCAGTAGCTCCTCTCAAGCCTGTAGAACGGCTCTTCGCTGTGGAGAGCGTAGGCTTCTACTATGAGTCTAATACACGAGTCGCTGCCTTCTGGTGCACCAGCTATGATGTGTACGCTGGTGAACTCTGTGTTGAAGCCTAGATAGATTTTCCGGGCATAGTAGTCGCCAAGTATACTCCTACCCTGAGGGCTTAACTGGAATGAAAACCAGTAGAAGCCTCTAGCCCTAGTAGCCTCATCATACTCCTCGGCTCCCAGAACCTCAGTGTACACATGAGCCTCATCCGCGTAGCCTGCTAGGGCTTGTCGTAGACTCTGGAGGCTACCAGTTATACCCAAGGCTTCTCCTAGCATGTTGAAGAGCTTGAAGCTAGGCTTCATCCCTGGGACATAGTCTTCGTTGACAGAGTAGAAGATGTAGAGTAGGAGGCTCTTATCAACAGTATAGAACTCAATGTCTTTGCCTAGTACTAGCAGCCTAGCCCCAGGCTTTACCCGCATCACAATCCTTTCTTCAAGACCTAGTAACGGGTAGACTCCCCAGCCACAACCGCCACTAGTTTTTGCTAGTAATGGGTAGGGGATCTCGAGCACTACAACATCATTCTCCTCGAGGCGTTTACCGCCATAGAATGGCGTGGTTACACTAGTATTCTTTGTGGCAAGAAGAGTCTTGGAGTATTCTCGCGGCAAGACATGAGCTGCGCCCTCTACAAGCCTGCCATTAATGCACGCTGCCACTCTTAGCGAGTCAATAGCTACACCAGTAAGCTTCACATAGCCTGCCCTAAGTGGTAGGAGGAGACTCGTTAGCTCTATGTCGTCATTGCTTTGTGCAGCCACGAGAACAGGGTTGTAGAGTGATGAGAGAAGGAGTACAAGCACGAATACTCTAGCTAGAAAACGCGAATAGCCCATTATCTTGCTCCCAAGCCTACTAGGGTGCAACTTGTATTCTTTCAAGAGTTTCGACTATCCGGTCAACAACTGGCTTGACCCCTGTGCGTAAAGGGTCTACTGCAGGAGCCATATAGGTCTTCGTGTAGTCCTCTTCTATCCTCTTGGCCTCATCCAAGCTAAACTTGCTAGTGTTAAGTGTTATACCTGCAAGCACCGAGTTGGGGTAGGGGTTCAATGCCTTGATCAGTGCTAGCTCTTCCCGCGGCTCAACTACTTGTAGAGGCTTCCACGCATGGTCAAATGCTGCTCTATGCTTCCTCCCTGGAACATGTGCTATAACTATGTGGGTGGGAGCTACACCACGTAGTATGCCTAAGCTAACATGCCCGTAGGCCTCATGGCTTATTGCTGCTTGCCCCTCAACAACAGCTATCTCACACCCCTTCCCCTCCTCTTCTACGAGGATTTGTTCTAGTGCACCAGCAACAAAGTCGCTTGGCACAGCGTCGAGCACGAGGCCGCGGGCTCCGAGGAGAAGCATTGTCTGCCCTGTACCCACCATACATGCCCTATACCCTCTACGGGTTAGCTCCTCGAAAATGGTGTAAGTGGCAACGTTCTTTCCAGCATCACAGTCTGTGCCAGCAACAAGCACCCTAGCCATTTTCGTGCCTAGAACCCTTCCATCCCATACACGGTAGTAGCGTGGATCAGGCTTCCTCACATCAACTATCTTTGCACCAGACTTCCTAGCAGCCTCCCTGAGAATGGGGATGTCTGCTAGGAATGTGTGTAGGCCACTATACACATCTACACCGCGTTCAAGTGCTCTGGCCAGGTCTCTAACCCACTCACTGGGAAGCCTCCCGCCTACAGGGGCTGCACCCACTATGACGGCTTCAACGCTTGAATCCAAAGCCTCCTCCATGCTTCCCACTACGGGTATTCCACGCCTGCCAACACCTATTACTTCACCTGCATCCATACCCTTCTTAGAGTGGTCTATTACGGCCACGATATCCCATAGCGTTCCACCACTAAATATTACAAGGTCATGTGCTGTTTTAGCCTCAACCTCTCCATAGATGCCTGGGGAGTATATTGCAGCCCTACGCTTACCCTCATGGTAAACCATCGGCATAAGGGTTGCCCCTCAGTCGAGTATTCTAACACAGGAAACCCACTACCTGTCCAGTCTATATTCTTTCTGCAACGTATAGCACAATTCCACCCACTTGACGGCTAGTATGCACGCAAGACAACCATGGTGTACGTTGCAACAACACCCTCTACACTCCTAATAAACTCTATCAAGTTATTCATCTCAATAGAAGACCTAGCCCGGGCCACAACAATTATGTCGTACTCCCCTGTGACCTCGTAGATGCGTTCAACAGACTTGTAGCGTAGAATCTCCTCTGCAACCTTCGGTGTAGGCTTGGGCGGCTGGACTTTAACCATTATTATTGCCAGAATCTCTCCCGGGACAAGATAGTCTATAGTAAACCGCTTAATCACACCCAGCCTCTTCAACCGTGCAATTCTCTTCCGGACAGCAGACTCAGAGAGCTTAAGCTCCTCTGAAAGCCTAGAGTATGGTGTACGCGCATCTCTACGCAGAAGCTCTAATAGCTTCAGATCCTTCTCATCAAGCTTAACCTCTGTGCCACCAGTACCATTCAAGGCTTTTTACACCATACGGGATAAGCGGGTCTTTCTAATGGCTCTCCTCGGATACAATACTCTACACTCTATGCCACACATAAGCCTCGGATATTAGAGTAACGCGTCTCACCACACTAGGCACAAGGCCCTACAAGGCCTTATGAGAGACCGTTACTAAAAATAGCCCTAGCTAGTAAGGGTAGCATAGGTATGGGGCCTTGGCCTGGCGTGAAGGCTTTATTGAATACCTCTCCTTTGATGATGTCGCAATAATCCCTGGCCGATCCCCCGTAGAACCCTCAATGGTCAAACTGGAGTCCGTGTTTTCTCGGAGAGTAAGGCTGGGCATACCAGTAGCCTCAAGCCCCATGGATACTGTTACTGGGTGGAGGCTCGCATCAGCACTAGCGAGAGTTGGGGCCATAGGGGTAATCCATCGAAATATGAGTGCTGAAGAACAAGTAGAGCATGTTAGGAGAGTTAAAGAAGCCGATCCCAGCCTAGAGGGCGAGGCTATCTTTACAAGACCTGGGGACTCGTTGGGTAGTATAGTTGAGAAGATGAAGTCTAGGGGTGTTAGTGTAGCATTAATAGTTGAAGGTTCCAGCGTGTCTGGTTTCACGCTACTGCGTGGTTCAAGGCTAGAGTACTGGGCTAGCAAGGCCCGGGGGCTAGCCTCGCTAATAGATGTACATGACCCGCAGCCCCTACTTGATGATGAGGGAAGACTTGTTGTTGCAGCAGCAATAGGCCCCTTTGATGTGGAGAGAGCTAAGAGGCTTGAGAAGGCTGGAGCTGACGTGCTAGTACTAGAT
>JALTZF010000006.1:0-3424 GCA_027046265.1 Pyrodictiaceae archaeon | reverse complement strand
ACTAGATGTTGCTCATGCACACAACGAGAATGTTGTGGCAGCAGTTTCTAGGCTTGCTAGAGAAGTTGGCGTTGACCTTGTAGTGGGTAATGTTGGCACGCGCGATGCTGTGTTAGAGTATGCTTCACGGGTAGAAAACGTTGCAGGATTCCGTGTAGGCATAGGCAGCGGCAGTATTTGCTCAACGTCAGAGGTTACAGGAGCTTATGTGCCCACGTTAACGGCTGTCTTTGAGGCTAGAAGTGCACTAGAGGAGCTAGGGCTCCAAGGCAGGGTGCCCATAATAGCTGACGGGGGTATCCGAGGCCCAGGTGACGCTGCAAAAGCACTGATTGCTGGTGCCTCAGCAGTGATGAGTGGTAGGCTATTCGCGGGGTGCGAGGAAGCAGAGTCGACTAGAATTGTTGTTGGCGGGAGAGTGTACAAGCAATACCGCGGCATGGCTAGCCGTGGCGCGATAGAGAAGAGGTTTGCTAGCGACCGGTACTCCAAGCCTAGCAAACACATTGTAGAGGGTGTCGAGGGCCTCGTGCCGTACACGGGGAGCGTCTATGAGACCCTGGCAGAGCTTGTCGCCGGATTAAAGGCTGCACTAGGCTATGCTGGCGCCAAGACTATAAGAGATGCCTGGAAAGCCAAGCTTGCAAAGATAACTCCCTCAGCTGCACGTGAAGCTAAACCCCACGACCTAGTACTGTAGATAGCCGGCTTACACGTCATGCAGTAGGGTAGAACTGGATTTTAATCCCAGACAATACACCTTAAAATTTTTAGGGGTAAACCCTGTGCGAATACTTCTCACCCTCCCGCCCAATATTCACCAGCTAGAGATATACCGCGTAATGGGGATGAAGGTCCCCCCTCTCGGGCTCGCCTACATAGCAGCTGTCCTAGAAAAACACGGCTACAAAGTCAAGATAATCGACTCCCCTACACTCGAAGTAGACGAGGACAAGTGGATCCAAGAGGTTAAAGCCTTCTCTCCAGATATTGTTGGCATGTCACTGCTAACACCCCTAGCCCCACGGGGTTACAGAGCAGTAAAGCTGTTAAAGAGGGAGCTACCAGACGTCATTGTTGTCGCAGGGGGCCCACACCCAACCTTTCTCTACAGAGAAGCCCTAGAGAACGGGTTCGACATCGTTGTTAGGGGTGAGGGGGAACTCACAACCCTAGAACTCGTCAAGGCTATCGAAGAGAGAGGCCTAGACCCCGAAGCCCTCCGGAGAGTTAAGGGGATAGCCTTTAAGGATAAAGACTCGATTACTGTGACGCCGCCACGCCCACTCTTAGAGGATCTCGACAAGCTGCCTTGGCCTGCCCGCCACTTACTACCAATGGACAAGTATACCCTGTTTGGCAAACAGCTTAGAGTAGCACATGTAATGGCGAGCCGCGGATGCCCCTATGGCTGCATCTACTGCTCTACCAGCTATTTCTGGGGGCGAAGAGTAAGGTTCCGCAGTGCTAAGAATGTTGTAGAGGAGATAGAGTACCTTGTAGACAAGTATAAGGCTAGCTACGTAGTCTTCTCAGACGATGAACTCACAATTAATAGAGTGTTCGTGAAAGAGCTACTTAAAGAGATGAAAGAGCGAGGACTAGACATCCCCTTTGCTTGTGGGGCACGTGTAGACCATGTAGACAAGAAGCTTATGGAGCTCCTATTCAAAAACAACTGCAAGACAATATACTTTGGCGTAGAATCTGCCAGCCAAGAAACCCTTGATAGGATAGGCAAGAAGATAAGACTAGAGCAGATTGAGAGAGTCTTTAAGTGGAGGAAGGAGGCTGAATGGGGTAGAGAAGGTAATATTATAGCATCCTTTATCTTAGGGTTCCCATGGGAGACGGTTGACGATATGAAGAAAACAGTTGACTTCGCTATAAGACTCAATCCTGATTATGCACAATTCACAGTACTAACACCCTACCCTGGCACACCACTATTTGAATACGCCAAAAAGCACAATCTTATAGAGGACTGGGACTGGGAGCACTACACCACACTCAGACCAGTTATGAGGGGCTTCAACTTCACAATAAGGCAACTAGAGAGAATGATCAAGTATGCGTATAGGAGATTCTACCTAAGACTATCATTCATCACACGTGAGCTAAGAAGAGGCAGGCTAGGAAGCCTAGCTGGTATCCTGGCAAGAGAATTTATGAGGTATCTTAAAGACCTAGTAGTACACCCGCTGCCTTGGAGGACAGGGTGAAACTGCGACTGCTAAGTGCAGGGTGGAGGCTGAGTATAAAGAGGAGCACGGGCTTCGTGGCGTGGTGGAGAACCCTCTTGCACACCGTCATGCTTAAGCAGAGAGGCTATGTCCTCGTTGTAGACTTTGGAGGACAATATGCTCACCTCATTGCGAGGAGGATACGTGAACTTAGTGTGTACTCTGAGCTTGTCTCAGCATACTCTAACATAGACACGATTGTGAGCCTTGCCGAGGACTCTTGGGGAGTAATCCTGAGCGGGGGCCCAGGGAGTGTCTGGGAGACAAAGTTTAGCACATTGGTACAAAGGCTTATTGAGACGGGGAAGCCGCTGTTAGGCATCTGTTTTGGCCACCAACTACTCGCAAGCGTGCTTGGGGGGAGTGTTGGCCCGGCTCCTAGGCCAGAGTATGGGCCAACAATAGTCGAGCTAGTGGCTAGTGACCCCCTCCTCGAGGGCATCCCTAGAAGGGTTAGGGTGTGGATGAGCCACCACGATGCAGTCCTAGAGCCTCCTCCAGGCTCAAAGGTTCTCGCGCGTAGCCCTGGGAGCCCGGTGGCAGCCTTTAGGCTAGGCCAGATCTATGGTGTGCAGTGGCACCCAGAGGTAGTTCATACTGAGTATGGCTTGCAGCTTCTCTCTAACTGGCTCACATTGATAGGTGCTGAGAGGGGTTGGAGGCCAGAAAACCTCGTAGAGAGCCTTGTAGAGGGGGTGAGGAGGGCTATAGGCAACAGCAAGGCCATAGTGGCTGTTAGCGGTGGCGTAGACTCCACCACTGCGGCAGTAATAGCTTACCGTGCAGTTGGCGATAGGCTCCGAGCAGTACTAATAGACCACGGAATGCACCCGTTAGGAGAGCCAGAGTACTCTCTCAGACTCCTAGAAAAGGCTGGGCTAAAACCAGTCCTCGTCGATGCACGAGAAGAGTTCCTCTCAGCACTACAAGGCGTCAGCGGCCCTGAGGAGAAAAGGCGCTTGTTCGGCAGGCTCTACGCCGAGGTGCTGAAGAGGGAGGCCGAGCAGTGGGGTGCAGAGTACCTCGTACAAGGCACAATATACCCCGACGTCATTGAGAGTGGGGGTAGGCCTGGTGCAAGCCTCATAAAGTCACACCACAACGTCGCAGGCCTACCAAGAGAGCTGGGCCTAGACGTTGTAGAGCCCCTCAAGTGGTTCTACAAGGATGAAGTACGAAGG
>JALTZF010000005.1 GCA_027046265.1 Pyrodictiaceae archaeon | reverse complement strand
TTAAACTGTCCCAGCTATGGTGTTGGGCTAAGAGATAAATGGCCTAAGGCTCTTCTGTGTTATGCTGGAAGGCTGAGGTTGACGTGCAGCACTACTTTGCCTCTATAGCGGTTATCGAGGTTGTGGGCGCTCTAGCTTTTGCATATATGGCTGTGCTAGTTGCCAGGCTTTATTCAAGGCTTAAAACTAGCGAGTTGCTAGTATTCACGCTTTCACTCTCCTTGCTGTCTGTGAGCCAAGTGTTGGCAGCTTTCTCGGTGCTGGCAAGAGATCCGAGGATTGCTGCAGTACTCTATACTTCAACTTCGTCTCTTGCCTCAGCAGCATTCATGTTGATGGCTATAAAGCTTGAGGGAAAGCTCTATGAAGTTGCACCTATAACTATACTATTAGCTGACTTTGCTGCTGGCACGCTTGCACTACTAGCTTCTAAGAGGTTCAGAGGAGAGGCTAAACTATTAACAGTGATTATAGGGTTTTCTTATTATGGTAGAGCATTAAGCACCATAACACCGCCAGCCAGTGTAGCCGAGATTGTATTGTTGGCCTCGGAGTTTGCTAGGGCTCTTGCAGCCACCGTCCTATCTGTTTATTACGCATTAGTGGTGTCCAGGAGTGCCTAAGAGGACTAGAGTAGAGATACTTGTTGATATACTTGATACCTTGGCTCATGACCCAACTAATCCTACTCGTCTTGCAACTTTAGTTAACATGCCTTATGATAGGCTTAAACCAATCGTAAGAGAGCTTGAAGCTAAAGGAATTATTAGGAGTGTCAGAAGTGAGAGATCAACTATTCTTGAGCTTACGCCTAAGGGTATAGAGCTTCTTAAAGAACTTAAGAGGCTAAAGAAAGTCTTGCAAGATTTCGGCTTATCTCTTTAAGAAGTCTTACTGGGATTATCAGAGCCATTAACTGCCTCTCTTCTTTTCAGCTACCTACGTGGCATAGAGTCTCGGGCGAGATCTTGACGTTGTGCAGTATATGCCGTAGGAGAGGAGCAGTATATCGTTGTCGTAGGTGTGGCAGGCTAATTTGTAGCAAGTGTCATGCTGGGCATGGATTGTGTGTTGTTTGTCGGCGTGCTATTCCTCGTAGTAGTCCTCATCTAGAATAGGTTTATCTACCTCAGAATAACCTGGTTCTATTTGGTTTTAGCATGTGGAGGGGCTTACGTTGCCTTTCAGAGTAGAAGAGAGCCGGCCTCAACGCTGTGCTGTTTGTGGAAGACTTACAACAAGGCCTATAGCATATAAGACTTGCTGTATGAATAGGCCGGTCTACTTCTGTAGCTTGTCATGTGCACAGAAATGGATACGTGCATGGATGAAGAACCAAGACCAAGTCATGCGTGGAATGAGAAACTCTGCCCGTCTTAATAGGCTTGGCTTGCTGTAATCCATGCCTCGTGTAGGGGTGGTGTATTCTTGCCTGATGACCTGCCTCTTGAGTCTAAGATAACTAGGTACATATTTGAGTATGCTGCAAGAGACTGGGCTAGTATTAGTAGTACTGACGTTGTTATTGTTGGTGCTGGCCCTGCAGGAATGACTGCTGCAAGGTACCTTGCCGAGAAAGGGCTGCGGGTTGTAGTGTTTGAGCGTAGGCTAAGCTTTGGCGGCGGTATAGGTGGTGGAGGAATGCTACTACACAAACTCCTTGTCCATCGTAGTGCTGAGCAGATCCTCAAAGACTTCAAGATAAACTATACACCGGTTGAGGGCGATGAAGAACTGTTTGTTGTTGACACAGCAGAGTTTATGGCTAAGCTTGCTGCTGGAGCAATAGAGGCTGGAGCAAAGGTGGTACTTGGAGTCCACGTTGACGACGTGATTATTAGGACTAACCCTCTGCGTGTGACAGGTGTTGCTGTGCAGTGGAGTGCAGTAATAATGGCTGGCTTACACGTTGACCCCTTGTTCGTGTATTCTAAAGCTGTAATAGATGCTACAGGCCACGACGCCGAGATACTCAGTATTGTTTCGAGAAAAGTACCAGGCTTCAACATAGTTGTGCCTGGCGAAATGTCAGCTTATGCTGAGGAAGGGGAGAGACTTGTAGTAGAGAAGACTGGGCGTGTAGTGCCAGGACTTTATGTTGCCGGCATGGCTGTAGGTGCTTATCATCAGACACCAAGAATGGGCCCAATCTTTAGTAGTATGCTGCTTTCAGGGAAGAAAGTAGCTGAGATTGTGGCCAAAGACCTAGAGTCAGTCTAGCCTAGAGGAAGGTACGGTGAAGACCCCTCCTGCGTAATAGAGTTTTTTCTTGAACCCCTATCTTGCCACACATAAGCTACTACACTTCTTATACCATGCCACTACATCGTTTTCAGCTATACAAGCTAGGCATGCTGCTACTTGGCTTGCTGTAGGCCTCTCTTCTGGATTATCCGAGAGCATTCTCTCGATAAGTGATACGATAATAGTGGATGGGCCCTTCACACGTATTATCCCTGCCAACTTGCTGGTATCGCACACCATCCCCTTTTCGTGACTTAGCCTGCATAGCTTGCTGTGCTTTAGTCTGACTATTTGTTTTTGGCTCATTCCGGTTAAGAGTTGAAGCATTATCATGCCAAGCCCGTACACGTCATGACTAGGCTCTGCTCGTGGGGGCTGGCTACATATTGGGGCACTCGTCTTCCCCATTTCGTTACAGATCACATCGTAGCCTTCTACTTCCGGGGCAGCATAGCCAGGAGTCAACTGTATAACTGGCGTTTTCAGTCTTACAGCTGCCCCTAGATCGGTGAGCTTGGGTACTACACGTGCCTCTTCCGGTGCTAGCAGGGCTTTGAGCATTTCCTCGAGTAGTTTCTTGGGCTCTAATGGGGGCTTACTTGTGAATAGTATGTTTGTAGGCTTCATATCCTCATAGACAAAACCGCTCCCATGAACGTGTGCCAGGGCCTTTGCTATTACAGCACCCATAGCTGCTGCTGAGCGAATCCACTCAACACTATTGGGGTCTAAGAGCCTAGAGTGCATAGCCTCCCTCATGAAATCAGCTAGACTGCCCCCGCCAAGATACTCCATTATTATGGCTGGTGGTGAAAGCATGTAAACTTCAAGACTGTCGTTCAATATTGCTTTATGCAGCCTTTCAGAGTCTATGTGTATAGCTTTAAGCCTAGCCACGTATGGGCTTCTAGCACTCAACTCTCGAAGATTGCTAGCCTCTCTCTCAATATCTTTTGCTATATCTATGACACTTCTCATCATTTTACTAGGCGTGGTACTACTAGACTCTAATGGCATAGGTAGTAGGAGCTTTACAGCAGACTTATCAGAGGGGTCTTCGCGCGCATGCGCTCTTACCACTATACCAAACCCGCCCTTACCAATGTACTCCTCTACAACATAGCCGTGTACTTCCCTGCCCTGAAGACATTTTTCTACAACTACTTCTGGATACTTTGTAAAAAGAGAGAGTTTAACTTCACGGCATTCAGGGCTAACGCCCTTACGGACTACATGCTCCTCAATACCCTTAATGGTCTCCGCGGTTTTCTCCTCTACTACAACTCTCCTACTCATAATACGCATAGTAGCATACTCTACAACTGTGGAAACCAAAGCTAATAATGCGGCTAATCCAAGGAGAGCAGAACCGGGATCTAATACTAGTCTATAACCTGCACTCTCAATTACTATTAAGCCTGTATTAGGGCTTACTATGCCAAGCTCTAATATCACGTAGTGGTGGAGTATGTAGAAGAGAATGGGGAGTCCTGTATACGTGTTAACTACTATGACTATAGCAAATAACAGGAGCAGTAGTGGAGTAGCCAACAGTAACTTCCACAAGTATTCTGGGACAAAAAGATATGTGTTCATAAGACTCCAGACAATTAGAGGTAATGACAAACCCAAAGAGCCAAGTGCCATAGATACCGTGCTTAGGCTAATACCAGCAAACACGATACCAGAGAAAACCATGTAGTACGATACGAATGCTAAGAGCCTAGCAGTGCTTGCAGGCTCACAGTATACACATCCACGAACCCACCACGCGAAAGGGTCCATGTCAACACCATTACTCAACGCAAGAAGCCTAGATGCCGTAGCAATAAAAAGCCCTAGAGCAAGTAACGGTAAGCCAAGCATGATCCTAGGTTTCCCCAAAACAACCACCGAGCTTGAAGGACTATACCACTATACAAGCTTCACAGCGAGATGAGCCGCTAACACCCGCTACCATACATAGGTGTACTAGCCTCTGCTCATTTCAAACTTGCTCTCTGACTGTGCGCAACTAGTGCTTACTCTATATTGTAGTATACTGGCTCAATGACTCCCTCTTCAACATCCACAAGTAGTACTGCTGCTCTCCTACCATGATACAAGCTTGAGAACACTGATACAACACAATACTCTAACTCATCGAACTCTAAGACGCCACTGACGCCTTCACGGTGGTCTCCATTACTATGCCATACTAACACGCCGTCAACAGTCTCGTGAGCTCTAATAATTAGTTCGAGCTTGTTTTCTTCGAGAAACTTTCTCCAAGCACTACGGCCATAGAGATATATTCCTGGGCCACGTGGGCTAGGTATAAACCACTCAATACTGCCACGTGGATCATTCCATAAAGCTTGCATTACAAGGCTAGACTTGCCCTCTACAAGTGACGGAGAGCCTTCTTCCCTTAGGACATGGGCCTCTTGAGCTATCTCTTCGACACGCACGGGGTCTTCTTCGCTATTTGTGCATAGTCTACAGGGCACACCCCCATGGACGAAGAGTACTTTGTCAGCCCTAGCAGCTATGGGTAGTACAGAGTATAGCTCAGCTATACTGTTAAGGTAGTCGGGCCCTCTCTTGTTTAGGGCCTCACTATAAAAGCCATAGTAATAGTTCATTTCTAGATCCTCGTGATTCCCCCGCAGCATGTAAATTGCCGGGCTACTATCCTCTAGTAGCCTAGACAGTACTAGCTCAAGGTTCTCTACACCCTTAGGCCCGCGATCCACGTAGTCGCCGAGGAATAGTACAGCCTCAGCACCTAGCTGCTCAGCAAGCTCTAAAGCCCACTCTGTTACTTCAGGGTATCCATGTGTATCCCCTACGACAAGAATCCTTGCCTCATTGAGACTAAGTATTGGCTCTTGAGCTTTGAGTTTCTCTATGGCTTTGCTGAGTAATGCAAGGTAATCACTACTACTCATAGCCGTCATCTCCTCTATATCAGCATAGTAGGATTAGACTACCCGATAGTCGGGAGCATTATTCTCTTTAGCTTGGCCTGAGTCTTTTTGTTGCTTCGCTAACAAGCTTCTTAGTAGCTTCTATCGACTCTGTTCCACCAAGCCTCTTGGTTGCCTCTGCTACTTCTCTCATCCTCTTCGTCTGTACTACAAGGTCTATCCTCCTAGTTTTCTCAGCTAATTTCTCGGCCTCTACAAGCCTCTTAGTGGCAGCATCGATATTCCCTTCGAGGACAAGCTTCCTGGCTTGCTCCACGTAGACTTGGTATAGGTAGTAGTCGTAGACCTCCCTGTTGATGCCAGCTACGAACTCTTCTCTGCTCTTTGCAGGTGTGACTTTGTAGGAGAACTTTTCGACGCTCCTCTCTCCAGTGGTGGGATCCTCGTATGAGACTACAACTAGGGCAACATCACCATGATGGTTAGCTGGTATCTTGACCTCTCCATAAAACTCTATCTCTTCGTCTTTTAGCACTGGTATAGTGGCTGTGAGGCCATCATAGCCTATGAATCTTGCAGAGCCCGTAATGGGTTCAAGGACCACCTCGACATTCTTGGCGTAAGCCTCAGGAGCAGCTGCCTCCTCGAAGACTTCTACGAGCCTTTCGAGACTAGCAGTGCTCACGTGCTCGAATACGCCACCACCCTTATCGGCTAGTAGTGCTAGTAGCTTCTCGTTGTAGTCGGGTCCAACACCTATAATGTAGGGTTTATAGTTGCTAGGCCACTTGAGCTCAGCGTATTTCTCCAAGTCGGTCACATCTGTTGGACGCCCATCTGTGAGCAATACTATGAACCCGCTATCACCACTCTTCTCAGCTATCTCAATAGCCCTCTTCAACGCACGGTACAGGGGAGTACCATCTTCAGGGAACAGAGCTTCTACTGCGTTGACTATCTCACTGCGGTTCCTCACGGGATCGCGGCGGACAACAAGCTCCTTGACATGGAATGCTGCTGTGCCAAAAGCGAGTACTGTTACGTAGTTGCCTTCTGGGAGCATCTCGACAAGCCTTTTGACAGCTTTCTTAGCTGTCTCTATTTTCCCTCCCCTCATAGACCCACTTGCATCAATTAATACTATGTAGTGAATACCACTAACCTGGACAGCTCCACGAACTGGTGTGAGTGTGAGCCTAAACGCTCCTGTTACTGGCGTTGTGAAGCTGCGAGTGTGGCTCTGCTCAAAGCTTACCTGGAGAACCATGTATAACCCCTCACAACAAGACTCTAGGACTACTATAATAGCAACTACTGGGATTTATCGTGTTACCTTCTAACCATAAAGGCCTAGTAGTTAACGCTATGAGTGGAGAATACTCTTGTTGCACGTTTAACCCGCTAGTGTAGTGTGAGAAATAGTGGTTTTATCTAGGGATACAAGCATAATAGTAGAGGGGGTTGAATAAGATGCCCTGGAAATGCCCCGTGTGTGGTACAGAGAATGAAGACGACAGAGAGTTCTGTGTTGTATGTGGTGCTGTGAGGCCATCAGCCGAGGAGGCAGAAAAGCAAGAGGCTCTACAGCTGCAAGAGCCACGTGATAAGCACATTGAAAAAGTTGAAGAAAAAGTAGCGGGAGAAGAGGCTGCCGTCGTGGAAGCTGGAGAGACTGTGGAAGAGGCTGTTGCAGTGGAGGAGAAAGCTGGAGAGGAGGCTGTTGAGGAGGTAAAGCCCGAGCAGCCTCCTGCCCCGCCCATTGAGGCGCTTTATTTCGAAGTAGTAAATGCCCCTGCCCCCGATCTCGTCGGGAAGAAGATACCATTAATGTTTAAGGTATTTCCACAAATCACTATTGGACGTAGCCCTGAGAACGTTGTTATACTTCCCGACCCCACAGTTTCAAGGCGCCATGCTACCATCAGGGTTGAAGACGGAAGAGTAGTACTCATAGATCTAGGCAGCACTAATGGCACTTTTGTATACAACAGTGAGACCGGGAGTTTTGATAAAGTTGAGAAAATCGAACTGAAGCCAGGCATGATTGTGAGATTTGGCGAAAATACAATAGTGAAGATAACCACAGAACCCTAGACTACACCTTTTCTTATCACGACTGCTACCAAGTAGCCCACAGCCACACCAGCAACGAAGACAATTACTAGGCTTGTTGTACCAGGCTTTTCTATAATCTTAACTGTTTTTGCTACCTGTGATACTGTTCGTGTATACGTAGCTGTTTTCGTAACAGTTTTCGTGGCCTCTTTCTCCTTGGTTACAGTCACTATGACTGTCCTAATTGAAGGCACTATCTCGGTAATAGTCTCTTTCTCACCCACTGTTATCGTCATAGTAGCAGT
>JALTZF010000004.1 GCA_027046265.1 Pyrodictiaceae archaeon | reverse complement strand
CTTTAGGGACTATGTCTACGGCGACGACATACGTCACGTGGACTGGAGGCTTAGTGCGAGAAGCCTTACACCAGAAGGAGACATAAGGCTCATAGTCAAGGTCTTCCAGGCAGAAAGAATGATAGACACAGTGCTAGCAGTTGACTTGACGGCATCCATGGGCTTTAAGTCTAAGCCATGGGTAATAGCTTACACCACAACGATACTGGGATTCCTAGCTGAAAGCCTAGAGGACAAGATTACATTGGTTCTCTTAGGTGATAAACCTAGAATTATCAAGCCTTCTTCACCGAAGACTGTTCCAGCCATAATAGAGACAGCAGTGTGTAGAGGAGCAGCGTTCAAGGGCAAGACAAGCCTAGAGGACCTAGCAATAACTCTGAGAAACACGCATCACAGGCCAGTCGTAGTAGTTACAGACTATGCCCACACAAGAAAGGAGCTGTTTGGCTTCCTTAAGTCTATGAGGGCTAGGAGGAACCGTGTATACACTATAGTAGCTGTTGACCCTTACGAGGTAGAGCCACCACTAGACAATGGTGTTTTGAGGCTCGTAAGCCCCGAAACGGGCAGAAGTATCTACGGAAAGATAAGCGTGATATACGATAAGATAAATAAGCATGTCAGAGAGCTGAGGACTATTGCACGTCTCTACTCTACGCAGTTCATCGAGCTCAGGGGGAGAGAGGGAAGTATAATTCAGAGGTACCGCATAGTGAGAGGGTACCTCCACGTGCGAAGCGGCTTAAGGCACACCTTCCAATAGCCTTATAGCCTCGCTAAACAGCTTCCAGGACACCTAGCTACTCTCCCCTCACTCTCCCTGAGGATAAATAATTGCAGGGGATTGCACAGTGAGGAGCCTAGCACTCTTAGCCGTAATAATTGCCTCTATAGTGCTACTCTACAAGTCGCACATATTGACAGCTTTAGCTAATGGTTATGAATACGAGTACGGAGAAGACTATGAAGAGTGGAGTGGAGAGCTTGCTGAGGGGCTTGGAGAGATTGCTTTTAATGGTGCAATACTGCTCAATGCCGGCTTCTTGGCTGTTAAGTGGCTTGGTCTTAGCAGAAGGTTCCCTGCTCTATACCGTTTAGCTCTCAGCATACATGAAGTCTCTAATATCGTGCTTGGCGCTGCTGCACTATTACATGGAGCTCTGCTCATAGAGTATGCTGGCCTCGTGGAGTATGTATTGGCAATCCTCATAATTGCTATATTATTGTCAGGCATTATGTTAAGATACTCGAGGAATAGGAAGCTCAAGGCACTTGGTAGACATATTCATCTCCAGAGACTCTTAGCACTACTACTCCTCGTAATAGCAGTGGTTCATGTAGTGTCTGTAGAAGACTAAGCATACACGTCTTCTCCCGAGGACATAGTGCTTATTTGCTAGCTGTACACAAGCAGGCATTATACCCGAATAAACTGTGCGCGCTGGGAGAGCTGCTTAGAGGCTTCACCGAGATTATTCCCGTGAAGGTGCCAGTGCATATGGGTAGAAGAGAGGAGTTCTTGAAGAGGAACGTTATCGCACTGACGCTGTTCTCATTCTTTAGAGGTTTTAGTGTTAGTGGTTATCAGGCACTCTTCTCTGCCTACATGAAGACTCTAGGCTATAGCATGACTAGTATCGGTGTCACACTCACAGTATCCTCTATAATTGCTGCACTAATAACACCAGGGTTTGGCGGGATAATAGAGTATTATGGCGCACGTATCACAACCTCACTCACGGGAATCGTGCTCGTCGTTGCTCTTGCCCTCCTTGCGCACCCATCACCACCCTATATAGTGTTCATAGTTTCCTACGCATTGTTCATGCTGGCTTTCAGTCTTGGGCAACCAGCGAGGTCTACTCTACTGGCAAGGAGCGTTCCTGTTCAACGATACGGGTACTACGTCGGCATAACTGTCACAGCCTTCGCAACAGCAAGAATCGTGGGCTCAACAGCTTCTGGGTGGATAGCACTTAAGACTAGCTACCCTACACTCTTTGCTTTCCTCGCTGTACTGGCAGCAATAGGCGTCTCATTGTTCCACATTCTCTCCATGGAACTAAAACAAGATGCTACAGGGCTTAGGTTTAGAGATGTCGTTATTGGAGCTTATCGGAGAGCGTTAAAGCCTAATCCCAGGATACTAGGACTGTACCCCTTACTCGTAATTGATAGGAGTGCTTGGAGTCTTTGGTTTCCCTTGCTTAGTGCACACTTCAAAGCTGTAGGGTATAACGAGGGAGAGATAGGTTTACTCTACACTGTGCAAAGCGTGTTCTTCGCTTTCTCAAGTGTGCCTTGGGGAAGAATAGCCGACCGCATAGGCCCAGCAAAGACTATTGCTTTATCAGAGGCTATAGCATTGTCTGCAATCCCACTACTTGCAAGCCCTACTCCATGGTTCATAGCTGCCGCTGGAATGACTCTGGTTGGTTTTTCTATTGCTGCTTGGATTCCTGCTTATAATAAGCTTGTCGCGCAGCTTGCTGGGGATAGGCTAGGAGAAGCATACGCAAACGCAAACGCAGTGAGGAGTCTGGCAGGAACACCAACACCGAGTATTGGGGGGTACTTGTACCAGGCTAGTGGCCCTATCGTGGTGTATTCTGTGTCAGCAGTACTCATGATTGCCTCTGCGCTCTACGCTTACAAAGTGCTACGATGCCCAAAAAACAGAAAGAGAAGAAAGGCTGAACCCAATATTTCTCTCTAGACAACTAAGGTTTTACGCGTGGTGTACGCGATGACGGGGAAGTGGCTCTTCTACTCACTGCTAGCACTAGTCTTGTGGGGTGTATGGGGCGCCGTTTTGAAGTATGCCTCACGGGGACTCTCATGGCAGCAATTATACTTCTTTAGCGGCCTAGCCACAACAACCATAGTCATACTACTAGGCCTAAGTAACGCTAAGAGATTAGTTGGCACGAGTCTTTACTACGCTCTATTAGGTATTGTTGCAGGATTCTTTGGCACACTAGGCTATATAGCCATGATAAAAGCGCTCGAGGCTGGTGGTAGGGCCTCAGTAGTGGTTCCTCTTACTTCCCTCTATCCAGCTATAACAGTTGTACTAGCATGGGCCGTATTGAAGGAGCAACTCACCCCCAGTAGAGTTCTAGGGATACTCTTCGCATTACTAGCGATATACCTCTTTTCAAGACCGTGAAACACTACAGCAAACCATAATATGGAGAAAAGAGAGGGGCTAGTGGTGGCTGTGGCCGTGCTCGTGGTGGCCTGGCATACCCTTGGGGCCGTGCGTTAGGTAGTATTCTGGGTTCTTCTCAAACTCCTTCTTACACATCGCGCTACAGAAGTAGTATATCTTTCCTTTATAGAGTGTTTTGTAAGGTGTTGTTGAAGGGTCTACCTCCATTCCGCAGACTGGGTCTTTCGCCAAGGCTCTCAAACCATTAGTGTTATAATTATACGTAAAGTCATTGAATACTGTTTCGTCAACTGTTACAAGTGCTTATCCTTACCTCTATATTATTCTTGGTCTCCATCCACGCAGCCGTAGGGCATTCATTGTTACTGAGACTGAGCTAAAGGCCATAGCTAGTGCTGCTAGTTCTGGCCGTAAGGCTAATCCATAGCTGTAGAAGGCGCCAGCAGCGACTGGTATTAGGGCAACATTGTATATGAACGCCCAGAATAAGTTGAACTTTATCTTCTTCTTTATTACTCTGCTAGCCTCTATTATAGCAGGCACCGACAGTAGATTGTTGCTTACCAAAATGAAGTCGCCAGCCTCTCTAGCTATGTCGGTACCGCCACCCATGGCTATACCTACATCTGCCTGAACAAGGCTTGGCGCATCATTTATCCCATCGCCAACCATTACCACTATATGGCCTTTCCTCTGTAACTCTCTTATCCTATCAGCCTTGTCCTCTGGAGCTACTTCAGCATATACCTCGTCTATTCCTAGCCTCTTAGCTACAGCACGTGCTGTCGCCTCATTATCACCGGTAAGCATGACAACGTGCAGGCCCATAGCTTTAAGTACACTGACTGCTTTCTTTGCAGTCTCACGCGGCTCATCAGCTACAGCTAATACACCTACGAGCCCTCCATCATAGACAACATAAACTACTGTGGCTCCTTGCTCTCTGTACTTGTCCGCAACACTCTTCACGGAACCTTTGAGGCTTGCACCTAGGCCTTCAACAAGTCTTTCATTACCAACACCAACCACCTTACCGTTTACACCAGCTACGACGCCCTGCCCAGGGATAGACTCGAAGAATCCTGGCTCCGAAGGCTCTACACTATGCTTTTTTGCATACTCGACTATGGCTCGAGCTATTGGGTGCTCACTCCTCTTCTCAGCCGTGGCTGCAAGCCTTATAACATCCTCAACTGTGTATCCCTTGAAAGCCTCCACAGCGACTACCCGGGGCTTGCCATGGGTTAGTGTGCCTGTTTTGTCGAATACTATAACGTCAGCCTTTGCGGCTTTTTCGAGTGCTTCAGCATTCCTAGCAATAACACCCATCTCAGCAAGCCTCCCAACACCGACAACCACGACTATTGGTGTTGCAAGTCCTAGAGCACAGGGACACGAGACCAGGAGCACACTAGCCATGAAGACTAGTGACTTCTCTAGCGGTAAGCCAACAACTAGGTACCAGTACGTGAAGGTCAGAGCAGCAATACCTATGACTAGCCACGAGAAGACTCCTGCTACACGGTCTACTAGGCGCTGTATGGGCGGCTTACTTGCCTGGGCTTGCCTAACAAGCCTAGCCATCTGGGCAAGTACGGTCTGCGAGCCAACACGGGTAGCAACAATCTTCAAGTAGCCTGAAACGAGTAGAGAACCAGCAATAACTGGGCTACGAGGCTTCTTGTGTACTGGCATAGACTCTCCAGTCACAAGAGACTCATCAACATACCCTGAACCCTCATCGACAACACCATCAACTGGTATGCGCTCACCTTGCTTCACAACAACTGTATCGCCAACTCTTACATCCGATATTGGCACCTCAACCTCACCACCTTCGCGTATGACTCTTGCTGTTTTTGGCTGAAGGCTGACTAGTCTCCGTACGGCATCACTCGTCCTTAGCTTCATCCTAGCCTCAAGGTAGCGTCCGAGAAGAATGAAGGTTATAATCATTGATGTAGCATCGTAATATACACTAGTAGATTCTACAAGACCCAAGGTCGCGGCAAGACTATATACGTAGGCTGAGCCGGCGCCGAGACTAACTAAGGTATCCATGTTGGCTGAAAGATTCCGAAGGGCACGGTATGCTCCACGGAAAAACCTAGAGCCGCCAAACACTAGTACTGGTGTCGACAGAGCAAATCCGACAATGTTCCTGTAACTCCAGAAGGGGACACCAAGCCCTATGCTGCCAAGAGCCATGTACGATAAGAGGATAACTGACAGAATTGCTGATGCAATAAGCTGCTGACGAAGCTTCTTCACTTCCTGTATTACTATCTTAGCTTCAATATCCTCTACACCCTCTTCGCCGCGCTCAACTTTCTCAACCCTATATCCCATACCTTCAAGAACTCCACGTATCTCCTCGACACTCGTTGACACTGGGTTATAGGCTACGTACACTCTCCTAGTTGTATGAGAAGCCCTAACCTCGACTATTCCGCGAGCCTTTGAGAGCCTAGTCTCTACCAAAATCTCATCATCACTCGTAGAAAGATTTGACACAAAGAACACGGCTTCCTCCCGATAAGCATCATAGCCTACTTCACGTATTGCACGAACGATATCCCTAAGGCTAACTGATGAAGGATCAAACTCTACTACTGCCTCTTCTCCTGCAAGACTAACACTAACGCGCTTAATTCCAGGTAGCTGCATTAATTTCCTCTCTATGGTCACAGCACAAGAAGCACAATGCATTCCTATAATTTTAAGGCGCTCATAGAGGGCCTTCTGCTCCTCAACAGTTATCCTCATTTTCCTTCTTGAAGCCCTACTAGCGTTCATGCTAGATTAACACCCGTTTACAATCCAAATATAGGATATAGGATACAAGCTGGATATAAGAATTACTTAGAAAAAGTTTCAATTAATTATTAATGTACGGTTATTATAACATTGACCAAATAGGAATAGAAAGAGAGAAAGACGATGGAGTTCTAGTCTACACTACTAACAGCTACTAAGCATATGCTACTATACGCTAACTACTGCCATATACGCGTACTCGCGCGGATTACTAGAACTTTTTAGAACTTTTCTGGAACCTCTATAACGAGTACATTCCACCTACCACGAAGTATGTCGAGGAGCCTCTCTACAATACCTATACCTTGCTCTCTTGTTGATCCAGACTCGAAAAGCGCATCTACAACCTCTCCATCACGCAAATAGAGTCTGATACATGTACCGCCGCCAGGACTGGTTACTCTTACAAGAATAGGCCTCTCCCTACTTAGCTCAGCAACTCTTTGCAAGAAATCAGACACAGAGCCCTCATCCTGGAATTGTACTTGCTCTTTACTCACAACTTTACCCTTAATAACTATACGGGCTAGAAATGACTGATCAGATAGAGGGCTAGTCTCTGTTGGCTGTAAGGGCTTAGCTTCTGTTTTCGCTACAAGAGTACGCAGTTTATTCGATATGACCTCTACAAATTCGTTAAGTAGAGGCTGTGAAAAGCTCTCGAACTCTCCGCCATACTGAGCTTCTATTGTTACTCTAGACCCACCATTAGCTGGCTCTGCATGGGTCACGACAACTAGTGTCTTGCCGGGCGCACTACACCGGTATACTACCCTATTATCTTCTGTGACTATATCAACACTATAGTCTACACGCATTTTGAAACCAAAACGTTTAAGGATAAGACTAGCCTTAATACCCTCATCTGTTATGTCGAATGATTCTAGAAAAGGCCAAAGAGGAATGAAGAGTCGGGGATTCGAGGCTAGAGCGAGGACTGATTTAGGGTCTACGTTTCTGAGTACTATAGTTCTCCTAGCTGTACGTACCAAGACTCCTACTTCCCTACTATATAGTAGGGTTGTGGGAAGCTATAAATATTGAACCTATGTATTTAGCCCCTAATCTTTTAAGTAATAGCTAATGAAGAAGGAATTGTTAAACCACGTATGACAACATCATTATCATACAATAAACCACTTGATCATCTTTTTAATCTACTTATTATCCAGTGCTTTGTATCTGCTTAATTGGGGAAGAGTATGTCGAGTAATCTTGTCTACGTGCGTCGTCTTGCCAAGCTAATAACAGACTATTGTGTCTCGGTAAGGAAGGGAGACGAGGTAGTTATAAGTGCTGGCCTTGAGTCCATCCCTCTTGTCCGTGAAGTCTACCGTGAAGTTGTGCAGCGTGGCGGCTACCCACTCTTAGTCCGTTTTCGCGACGAAGTACTCGACGAGATATTCTATAAACATGCACCAGACGAGCTACTAGAATATATTAGCCCCATCGAAAAACAGTTAATTGAAAGGATGACTGTTTCTATAAGTATACTCGCTCCAAGCCATACTAGGCATTTAACTAGCATAGACCCAGAGAGGATCGCTAAGAGGAGTAGGGCTAAGCGTGAGCTTTCACGCATCTTCTTAGACCGAAGCGCAAAGGGAGAACTACGCTGGACACTAGCACCATACCCCACAAGAGCACTAGCGCAGGAGGCCGAT
>JALTZF010000003.1 GCA_027046265.1 Pyrodictiaceae archaeon | reverse complement strand
AGTTTCAAGGCGCCATGCTACCATCAGGGTTGAAGACGGAAGAGTAGTACTCATAGATCTAGGCAGCACTAATGGCACTTTTGTATACAACAGTGAGACCGGGAGTTTTGATAAAGTTGAGAAAATTGAACTGAAGCCAGGCATGATTGTGAGATTTGGCGAAAATACAATAGTGAAGATAACCACAGAACCCTAAACTACACCTTTTCTTATCACGACTGCTACCAAGTAGCCCACAGCCACACCAGCAACGAAGACAGTTACTAGGCTTGTTGTCCCAGGCTTTTCTATAATCTTAACTGTTTTTGCTACCTGTGATACTGTTCGTGTATACGTAGCTGTTTTCGTAACAGTTTTCGTGGCCTCTTTCTCCTTGGTTACAGTTACTATGACTGTCCTAATTGAAGGCACTATCTCGGTAATAGTCTCTTTCTCACCCACTGTTATCGTCATAGTAGTAGTCTCATATGTGATGACTACTTGTGTCACAGTAGTCTCTTTTAGTATTGGAGATTGCTCGTTTTGGTTGTGTGTCTGGATTGTATTTGTCCTAGTGTGTATTAGCTTAAGATCCTCTAAGAGGCCTTGGGGGCTGCCATGGACCCGGATTACCGCTGGGGGCTCTCCTTCAGCTAGTGATGCTAATAGTTTTGCAGCACTAAGTACTAGAGCTATCTTTGCCTGGTCATAGTACAACTCATCACCTACACGGTACATAGCTATAGCTGGGTCATAGTAGCTCATTGGGGAGACTATATAGTCCATAAGCCACCTTGTCTCAGCATATGAGCCTGGAAACTTTAGCTCTAACTGGAATGGATGGCCTAAACCCATAAAGTGTCCTATTTCATGTGCTATTGACCGCACGAGTCCGCCTCGTAGTATTCGGTAGCCGTAGCCGGGAAAGCTCAAGACTGTATACTCCAGTGTACTAAAGCCAGTAAAGTTGAAGTTTGATCCTGGAAACCTCATAAAGCTTGGCCTTGGCGTGGCTAAAACGTAGACTAGATAACTACACTCTTCTACTATGCGCTCTACGGCCATTTTGTCAGAGTCACATAGGCTTATCCCTTGTGAGAGTATATTATCTCTAATACCCCTATCAACAACATCGAAGAGTAGAACAATCCACCTGTTTTCCGTCTTTGCTGATGAGATTATGCTCTGGAGTTCTGGGTTTTTAGCGGCATCTAGGACTCTTAGGGTTACATTGTATTCTGTCCATGGATTCATGCTCTCCAGCATGCTTTCTAGGAGAGAAATATTAATCATCTCTAATACTGTTTGTGTAACAGTTTCGTTGCCATAATCTACAACTACTACATTCACATTGAGTTTCTCGACATATTTTACCCCCATACATATAAAGCTAAGGTAATGGTAGCGTAAATGGTCTACAACTAGCCCCCTAACATAGCTTGACACATTATCTATACTCCATATTGGTGGCTCAGTAGTAGTATTGACATGTAATCCTGAACCGTAGAACGGTATCGTCCTCACAGGCCATGGA
>JALTZF010000002.1 GCA_027046265.1 Pyrodictiaceae archaeon | reverse complement strand
TCATGGAGGAAGAAGGCCTAAAGAGGAGTAGTGACTTCAAGGTATGGATAATGGCTGAAGTGCCGAGCGTGGCTCTGCTCGCAGAGGAGTTTGCTAAATTAGTAGATGGTTTCAGTATTGGAAGCAACGATCTCACACAGCTCATACTAGGCGTTGACAGAGACTCACAACTCTTAGCTGAAATGGGCTACTTTGATGAACGTAATCCTGCAGTATTAAGAGCCATTAAAATGATAATAGATGCAGCACACAAGTACGGTAAAACAGTTTCAATCTGTGGACAAGCACCAAGTGTTTATCCTGAGATAGTTGAGTTCCTGGTAGAGAATGGTATTGATAGTATAAGTGTGAACCCAGATGCAGTCATACAAACAAGGAGACTCGTTGCATCGATTGAACGCAGAATACTCCTGCGGAGACTCGAAGAAATAGGTAAGAAGCTAAAGTCATGAATAGCATGTCTCAAAAATATAGTCACATAAACAGCTGTATTAGCTTAATGATTTTTCAGTCTTATCACAACTTCTTCTATTCCTCCCCTAATCATTGATACAGCAATAACAGTTAGTATCATGGACATTATCTTTGTTAAGGCTATAGAGCCGCTCTTACCCATTTTATCCATGAGCTTGTCACTGTTAGCTAACATTATGTAAGTTATAGCTGTATTAGTTAGTATTGAAGTAAGTGCTAAGGAAATGCTACCAGTAGCCTTGAGATAGAGCACTGTAGCTATTGATGCTGGGCCTGCAAGAAGGGGGGTGGCTAATGGTACTATAGCTATACTCTCGACCTCTTCCGGCTTACCCAGCATTGTAGCCTCAGATTGGCCTAGAATGCCCATTATACCATAGAGAAAGAGTACTATTCCTCCAGCTATTCGGAAGTCGGCAAGTGTTAAGCCAAAATGATATAATACTATGTCGCCTATTACAGCAAATGATACAAGTATTATGAATGCAGCATAGATGCTTTTCCTCACTATAGTTTTACGCGTCTTTAATGGCAGCTCTGAGGTAACAGCATAAAATAATGGTGCGTTACCTATAGGGTCAACTGCTATGAAAAGTAGCGCTATTGCTTGAAGGTAATCAACTAAACTAGCCTCTCCTAGAAGCATAATCGAGTAGCACCTCTACAATCTTTTGTCTTAGAGTAGTAAGGCAGTTTTCAACGCAGTCTTGAATGCATTTACTATCATCTCTAGAACAACTGGACTCGTATGTACACTTTACCCTACAAGACCTATCATTGATGTCTATTGCGTAGTACTTTCTCTGCTTATCGATATACTTTAGGAGAACATGTCTTGCTATCCCTGCTTCATTGAGTACACTAATAACTCTTTGTACGTCATCAAGGTCTTGTTGTCCTATGAAGAATCCCAACTCTCTAATGCTAGTCGCAATACGGTATGCAAGTTGTCTATTTTGTGTGTTATTTTTTGTGGCCATGACGACTGTGCACCCACTAAGTGGATCCTTAGAGGGTTATACTAGGTAAAGTGTATAAATGAGCTACATGAAGAATAGGAGAGAAGGGGTCTATAGGTGGTTGATGTAACCGATTACTTCGTGGTAATAGTGTGGGGGTTATCTGTGTTAGTCATGGACTACCTCGTATATCGTCTTGGTCTCGAAAAAAGACTAAACCTTGTAGTAAAGGTGTCTAAACTAGCTCTTGCCACAGCAGCTTTTGCGACACTAACGCTTTTAATTAGAACGTTGTTTCCCTAGTTTCCTATGAAGGTATCTAGTTGGGTGATCACTCCGTGACTGACGACATTGATGTTAAGACGATTCCTGTTGCCCATCTTGAAGGTATGGCCTCGCTTGGCCTTATAGAAAAGTATTGGATAGAAGACTGTGACTATAGTGGTGCAAAGCGCTTTCACGCAATTACAAAACACGGTGAACATGTTGTAACTAAGTGTGTTGATGATAGGGGAGCAAAGAAAGTGGAATTATATTTACTCCTAGCAAAACAACTCAGCAATGAGTTGGTTGAAGAAGTGGCAAGCGAGATTGGCGAAGAAAAATATGTGGAAAATAATGATTAAGCCTTAAAACCTCGAAGCGCGTCCCAAACTGTACCTTAATTAGCTTCTAACTTTGACAGACGTGCCTTGGGGATAGAAGTATGGGTAAACGTATGCGCATGACCCTTCCCAAAAAGGAAGAGGACTTACAAAAAGTCGTTGAAGAGGTTATGGAGACGCAGCACGATCACCATCACCATCACCACCATCACGCTGAGAGTCTTGATGACATCCTTCACACTATTGATGTGCTAATGGATACTATGAATACAAGACTTGTTGACTTGGAGGAGAAAACAGAACTTATTAGGAAGGAAATAGTGAATCTTTATAAGCTCTTTGGCTTAGTAGTAGAAGCACTAGTTGCCGATAACCAAAACGCTAAGCTCAAGGCAATAGCTGAAGCGAAAAGGATCCTAGAGGAGAGTCTTAAATAGCAATGTTGTAATAATACTATTGTGACCAAGGTCTCGCTCTATTCTTATCGTACTAAGTCTTTAGCCTTCTTTATCCACGTGTAATCTTCGCGCAAACCGATGCCTAAGGCCTTAACAACCTCTCCACCGCTATATATAACTTCAAGCTCTAAACCTCTAACCATGAAGTGGCCGCCAAGGAATAGAGCTGGCACATAAAATCCGTCAAATACGACTAGAGGCGGTCCGTCAAGAGTCTCTACAATACCAGGATAATCACCAATACTTTGTTGGTATGGCTCAACGTGGAGTAAAATCCTCTTAGTGGCTCTTTTTACTCTAAAAACTCTTCTCTCAACAGCACGCCTTGCTTGTCTATTTACAAGTGTGACTGAAATCCGTCTATTCTTGCGTGTCACAACGTGCTGCCATGGAGGAATAAGGGCTGCTACATCGCTACTATTAAGTGCTCTATTAAGTGCCTCTCTAAGAATATAGTCTTTGTCTTGGTTGGAATACAGTGTAAGCTCACTAATGAATTGGTCTATTTTCGATAGACACCTTGAATCAAGGTCGAGCACTATGTCAAGGTCAGAAAACTCTTTGTAGCCTAGCCCTAATACTGAGCCAGTAAAGTACATGCAGTGACTACCAAGTAGGTCAAGTGCTGCCGGAGGCAAATCATATAACCCCATATACTCGTAGCCTTGTAAAGCAACATCATTGAATCTTGCTGGATCAAAATAAATGCTTATATCACTACAAGAGAGCACAGGTACTCTGGTGCCATAAAGAGGCTCATACTTAGTAGGAGCAGAGGACACTATGTCGTGCACAATGTAGCTCTTTAGTGCCCGAGATACGGGACCCAAATAAGGATAACTCCATGAACCCCTTCTTGATATGACATACTTTCTCGTAGCAAGATAACAGTATTGATGAAGCCTCCGTATTATAACCCATAAGCTAGTATAGTCACGTGACACTACAAGTGATAAGGGATCAAAGACTGTGTTACACATAGTGTTCTCACAGTGTAGACATGAGCGCATAGTATAGGAGTACATGGCTTCTCCCTGATCATCCTATAATGATACTCAAAGCTTTTGAATGAATTACCTATCTTCTCATCGTTAAATTAACTTCGTAATAGTGCTTAGTTAACCTCTCCTTTTTGTACCATGTACACCTACCAGCCTGGAATAAAGCAATGCGTAATAGCAGTTCATAACTATACAATGTAGTGTAAAAGCGTTAGGTTACATTGGGATACCTTGGTAAGGAGTTAGTGTGGCTCAGCACTAGTGCAAGAGTGTATTGTTAGGAGGGAGAAGTATTTAGGTGGCGGGCCCGCGGGGATTTGAACCCCGGACTACCGGCTTAGAAGGCCGGCGCCCTATCCTGGCTAGGCTACGGGCCCGCCGCGCTCTGCCCAGGTAGTGTGTTCTCTTTCTAAGAGGAGGGGTATATTGGTTATCGCTCGCTGGAGGCCAGAAAGCCTTATAGTATAGTTTGCCAGGTCAAAAGCCTTCTTAGTACTCCTTAGGATTACTGTGTCGCTTGTTGCTACGATAGAGCTTCTACTTAACTTAATAATGTCAGTATCGGTGTGTTTTGAGACTCTATGCTCTACTGGCAGCCCATGTTGTATGAGTATCTTACTCATTTTTGCGGCTATCTCACCGCTATGACTTGGTTGACTGTCAAAGACAAGTATGGCTTTTGCCGGGGCAAGTCTCTGCAGTGCCATGGCTAGATAATATGTTAGTGCTTTCCAGTAAGCTATGACGTATTTCGGCCCTGCTAAAAGGTCGTCCCTTACGAACCCATCTGTGCATAGGTAAACCTTTTCTCCGCTTAATGCTGCATATATCGTTGTTAGTTGATTAAAGGCATCAATTACAACTATATGCCCTCCTATATTGCTAGGGTCTTGGATGTTCTTTGCTTTGAGTGTTTTTGCTATATCTTGGTTGTGTATGCATCGCTTAATTAGTGTAGTAAGACGCTTGGGTAATCCATAGCGTGCTCTTAGAAGGCTAAGCACATGATCACTTGGATAGCCTCTATTTATGAGAAAGTAGTAGTCATAGGTTATCCTTGCCAAAAACCCGGTATCCAATGTTAACAGTCCTTATTTACTCTTGTTTTCTCTTATAATCTTCTCTAAAGTCTCAGCTACAAGTCTTTCTGCCTCCTCTATGCCTAGCTCTTTACTTAGGTAGAGTGTGATATATGTTCGTTTGCCGCCTCCTCTCACACCTTTCTGGGAAAGCTCTCTCGCCACACCCCTCAAGTCAATCTCTGTATTTTTCGATGTAGCCACTTCAATCACAGTCCCTTTTCCTCTATGGTAAACAATTGCCACAATACTTTTATCTTCGCTGCTCAGCTTTCTCATAGCCTCTTTAGCTGCTTCAACATCTACGTCTCCTGGTATCATGTAGAGTCTAAGTCCTCCAGACAAGGCTTTGGCCCTCATGGCTGCGTTTGCGGTAAGTTGCTCAGCTATATGTCTGCGTAGTCTCGAGAGCATTCTCTTAAGTTCACGGTGTTCTTCTATGAGCTTTTCTAGCCTCTTATCCAGCTCTGCAGGAGACGCATTAACTACGCTTGCAGCCCTTGAAAGCATGTCTTCGAGTTCTCCAGCATATCTTGCTACCTCGCTTCCTGCAACTATTTCAAAGCGTACGACACCATCCTGAAGTTTTTCAACATTGATAATCTTTATTGAGCCTATTTCAGCGGTGTTTGCAACATGTGCTCCAAAGCAAGCCTCAACATCCCAGTCTCCGATCTTTATTATCCTGATCTTTGGTGCTAAAGGTACACCGCCTTGGTATATTCTCATGCCAAACTTTTTCTCCGCATCATTCCTATCAAGTATTATTGCTTTAACAGGTATTCTCTCTAGTATAGCTTTATTCGCGAGTTTTTCTATTTCCCTAACCTCCTCCCTGCTGGGTAGCTCGTAGTGGGTAACATCGAGTCTTGCTTTTTCAGGGGTCTTCTCTGCTCCTGCTTGCCATACATGCTCGCCAAGTACTCTGCGTAGAGCACCCAAGAGTACGTGGACAGCTGTATGGTGTCTCATCTTCCTGTACCGTCTTTCCCAGTTTATCACACCATGAACGCTCTTATCTTGACAGAGTACTGGCTCTCTGTCTAGGACGTGGATTATCACATTATTATCCGTCTTCTCAACCCTAACAACGTTATAATTCTTACCACATATACTAATTACCCCAGTGTCATGCAGTTGGCCACCGCTTGTTGGGTAAAAAGCCGTCTTATCAAGTATGACGTAGACACCTTTTATACCTAGTATATTGGCTGTGAATTCTCTCATGTAAGGATTCTCATGGTAAAGTCTTCGTGTCTCGGGGAATGTTGAAGCCCACTTGACAATGTCTTGTGGCAATCCGACTTCCTCCTTTACTCTTGCAATGCCACCACTAGCACCGTGCCTCTTAGCGACGAGTGCGTAGAAGTTATGCGGGACTCTTACATTGATGCCAAATCTCTTTGCGACCTCTGAGACCGTATCGGGCGGTATCCCGTGTGAATCATAGAGTACTATTAAGTCATCAAGACCTATCTTCTTCTTTCTACGTAGAACCTTTTCAACTTCACGTAAGCCCTTCTCTAAACTTCGCCTATATCGTTCCTCCTCAAGCCTTGTAACTTTAGCTATGTAGTCTAGTCTTTGGAGCATTTGTGGGTAATAATCCTTGCCCCAGAATCTTGCTTGGTGCTCGACAAGCTCAACAAGGCTTGTGTCTACGCCTAGACGGTTTAGGAGACGTAGCGCGCGCCTAATTACAAGCCTGGCCAAGTATCCTTCGCCAGTATTACTTGGCACAACACCATCAGCAAGCATTAATGCAATAGTCTTACTATGATCTAAGAGTGCATAAACTGTTGCTTCACGCCTAAGAATAGTCTTTACTTCATCTACTGTTAGCCCAGTATCACTTGCAACTCTCTTGTAGAAGAGTTCTAGACTTAATGGATCATCAGGGTCTAAACGCCCAGCATCGCGCGCAGCTCTCCACAAGACCTCTTGGGGTGCAGGTGTGACTCCCAATAGTTTATAGAACTCGTTAAGGAGATCGCCATATATCGCGTGAAACGCTGTTGGCACGTCCTGTGTGAACCACGCTATGCGTTCAACTCCATAACCTGTATCAACAACCTTTAGTGGTATTGGCTCGTAGCCTTGATCAGTAACCCTATACTGCATGAAAACTAGTGTCGCTAGCTCAAGACCGCCCACAGTCACTTCGAAGCTTGGCCCTGCATTTCCCCCTCCCTCCCACCAAGACTCCTTAAAGGTTATGTGTTCTGGTGGTATACCTATCTCCTCTGTAAAGAACTTGAAAGCATACTCTACAGTCTCCTCTTTCCAGTAAACGTACTTGTCCGGATAGTTGAATGCGTGATGGGCAGCCATCTCAAAGCTTGTAAGGTGCCTGCCTAGAGTTAAACCAACATTATCTATGTCTTCAAGCCTTATACTAGGCTGAACTATCACAAGAGGATTCGCTGGCGGCTCAACAACACCACTTGTGACATGGGGCTGAAACACGACTATACTCGCTATAGTTAAGTAGAGGTCATCTCTCCATCTTGCAACAACAGGTCTAGGCTCCACATACTCATGGCCATGCTTCCTAAAGAACTCCACAAACTTCCTCCTCGCATCTGCAACACTCAATCCTCCAACCTTACGTGGAATCTTCCAAAAGTGATAGTCAACACATGGAGCATCATTACAGTGTTCCTGCTCGGGATTAAGCGTCCAGAAGTACTCGCCGCCAATGGTGCACTTCTTACGGACGAATCCCTCGCGCTTAAAGAACTCTAGTACGTACTCCTCAGGGTTAACTTCCTTCTTCAGGACTAGCACACCCCCAAAACTCAGGAAAGGCACGGGATGTAAAATAGTATTGTAGAGTGGTTATGGCGTGAGAGTCAAAAGCTTAGACCTAAGCTTCTAGTCAAAGATAATTTAAAGTATTTGTGTGAAAACAACTGTTCTTCATTGTTGCTAGAATCCGAATAGGCTTTCTAGTCCTGCTGCTAGTTGTTCTTCACTTACTTCTTCTTTCTTTTCTTCCTCCTCCTTCTCCTCTTCTTCCTTCTTCTCCTCAGCAGCTGCAGGAGCCGCAGTTGGAGTCGCTATGCTTACCTCTATTCCAAGCTCCTTTGCTGCATCTCCGAGAGCTGTGACTACTGCCATGGCCTTGGACAAGGCTATTCTTATGACATATTCAGCGTTATCTGGGGTCACGTAGCCTGCCTCGGCTGCTATCGTTAAGGCCCGTCTTATAGCTACTGGGATAGCAAGCTCTAGTACTTGAGGTTCTGGGTATGCTATCTCTACACCAATTATTAATGCTTCAAGATGCGCTTTGCCTACAAGTTGTTTGTATTCATCAAGATCAAGTATTAACTTATCTGCAGGTATCACGACTCCACCTTCATAAGCTACTTTGGGCTTAAGCTTGACTATAATGGGCTCTATCCCTAGCTTCTGCAGTACGGATGCAAGTTCTGGAGAAATAGTGTCGCCAGGCTTGGCTATTCTTGTGTCACGTGCTATCCATATAGTTCCTCCCTGAACTCTTATGGGCACTTTTAGCTTGCCAAAGACGCTCATGATGGGGCCGGGTCTGAAGCCTGTGTCGCCAGACGGTAGGACTATCTCTGTGGGCGCGATATCGCCAGGCTTAGCTGGTGCTGTTGTATACGTCTTTTCAAGTGCTAGTGCTACTTCAAAGGGGTTGAGATTCGTGAAGATAAATAAATTAGTACCAGTTAAATACGGGTCAAGAGGCTCTGGGTTTATTCCTGCTTTCTGCATTGCTAATCTCATGAGGGTGTTTTTTGCAACACGCATTACAATATCGTTACCCAGCCTCTTCTCTAGCTTTCTCTTTAGCTTTTGAAGTTGTGCGGTGGGGGTCTTTGTGAGATCAACAATAACTAAGGTGCGGTACTTCTTGAGTAACTCTGCTAGCTCTTGCACCTCTCTTACTTTCCACTCTGGTATCTTTCTAGCATGTGTGCTTGCAGCCACAGCAGCCATTCCTGCCACCCCAGGAAAGAACGCCTTACTAGGGCCCTGGCTTATTTTAATATAGGTGCTCATCACTAGACCAGAGCTAGCCTACATGAAAAACTAGCTAGTAAAGTTAACACGTTAAGGTGTTTCATTAGACTATCTCTATAGGTGGGCCCATGGTAGTCTTCACAATTATTCGCGCTATATTGTGTCGTGGATTTGGCAATTTTGACTCGAGGGTTGACAACACCTTATAGATATTTTCGACGACCTCTTTAGAACCCATGTCTTCTGTCCCAACTCTACACATTACTTGTGGTTGATCCTTTGTTCTAAGCATTACCGCCGAGCGATACCTCTCAACAAAGCTCATAATGTCAGCGTTTGGAGGCACTGGTATAGGCATCTTCCCTCTTGGACCAAGTGCAGGTGCAAGAGTCCTACCAACGAGAGGCATGAGGTCAGTCCGTACTAGAACCCAGTCACAGAACTCAGCTATCTTCTTAGCGGCCTTTCTGTTACCAACAAGTCCCTGCAACTCCTCACGCGTTATAACGCGGTCAGCAACCTCCTTAGCCTTAACGGCCATCTCACCATCAGCTACGACACATACATTAACATGCTTCTTGGGTCTGTGCGGTAAGAATACCACCTCCCTAATCCTACCCTGCGGGCTTTTCAAGTCTACATCCTTGAGCACAACAATCAAGTCTATTGACTGTTTAAAGTTCCTCTTAGGACTAGCAGCCACAGCCTCCTTTACAGCCGCCTCAACGGCTTCACGTGGAACAAACGACATTGCCTACTCGCACCCCCCAGGGCCCTTCTCTGAGCTGAGACCCCTTTTCTGGCTTGGCCTCTAGGTCTTCTCCCACTCCTCTTCATACTTAGCCAGTACTGCATCATAATGGCCTTCCTCAATTTCTCTAATCACTTGCTTCCCATCCTTACCATCAATTGTAATGCCTATACTCCTAGCAGACCCAATAATCGTCTTAACAGCGGCCTTAAGAGTCTTTGCGTTAAGACTTGGCTTCTTCAGTATAGCTATTTCAACTATTTTCTCGAAGGACAGATCACCTATCCTTTGATGCATAGGGTCTCCAGAAGGCTCCTTTGCACCAACAGCGTGTAATAGTAACTCTGTTGTAGTTGGCGGTTTCACCTCTATTTCATACTCCTTAGTGTCCTCATCAACTATGATCTTTACTCTTACATCAAAGTCTTTGTAACGACTTGTCTTCTCGTTAACTTCGTTTACAAGCTGTTCAACACTCATACCAATAGTCTTAGCTACGTCTGTGAGTGGCGGCTCCGGCTTAGCTTGGCCACCACGTATTTTGAGATTAAACACACGTATTGAGGCCATTTCCTAGCTCCCTCTCTCCCTAGCAGGCCTTACCGAGTCCCCAGGCACCGTTATCTGGAGCGGATATTCGACTTCTAACACATTTAAAACTACCTCATTCTTGCCTGCTTGAACTCTAACAACTTGTGCCTTCATTCCTCTGAATGGACCAGAGATTATCTCTACTATATCGCCTGGCTTAAGAGTCTCTATAACGGCTTCAGGCTTAAGCAACCTCTCAACATCATTATAATCAAGGACGCCAGGCACAACATTTTTCGCATAACGTATGCCGCGAATCGTGTTAGCCACGTGAAAAGCCGCGGGAGCCTCCACTATTATATAGCTCTTTATCCTAGGAGGGACCACGATCGCGTACACCGGTATACCCTCGTCTTCAGCATGTTGTGCCGCGAGCAATGCAGTATCAATCTCGCGGCCTGCAACAGTGCGTACTGCAAAGAGTCTTGGTTGCTGAATAGTTGTCCCGGTATTTTCATCCTTGCTATCATTATGCTTATCCACTTTATCTACCACCTCACTCGAGCTTCATGTATAACTTTGACCATCTCATTTAATTTGAAAATATGCATATAATATTGCATTAAAACATTCTTGAACATTTTGTAGGGTGACTAGTTTACCTCAGTATGAGGTATGCAGTTAAGTGAATTATGTACGCTACAACACCAACTATTAGTATTGCAAGCCACATAATCTTTGTTGCATGGACATACTCATCTTTATCAGGTCTCTTTACACGTTGAAGTATTAGTCTCCAATTATGCAGAGTATCCCTTAGCTTACTGAATATCCCTCTACTACTTTCAGCTATCAACTTCTTTCGCCCCGAGACTAGGCTAGTCATATGAGGAGTCTTATAAAGTAAGAGATTAAGATTAAGCTAGCTACTAGTCTCTAGTAGTTTTTTAGCATAAGTCTCCGGAACAAACTTCTCAAGATCCTGATACTCCTGTCCAGTACCTATAAACAATATAGGCTTGCCAGTCACCGCGGCTACACTTATAGCAGTCCCTCCTTTGACATCCGCGTCAACCTTCGTTAAAACTATGAAGTCTATGCCTACAGCTTCATCAAAAAACCTTGCCTGCTCAACAGCATCATTACCTGTTAGACTATCAATTATGAGTACCTTGTAATCCGGCTTAGCTACCTTAACTATCTTACGTAGCTCGTCCATAAGATCGTAGTCAGTATGCATACGGCCAGCAGTGTCAACGAGAACAGCCCTATAACCTCTAGCTTTAGCGTATTCTATCCCGTCATATACTACTGAAGCGGGATCAGCACCGTAACGGCCACCTATAAAGGGTACATTAAGCTTCTCAGCGTGTCGTCGTAGTTGCTCTTGTGCACCAGCTCTAAAGGTATCGGCAGCCACTATCACTGGAGTCACACTAGACACCTTAAACATGTACGCGAATTTTGCAATTGTAGTGGTCTTACCTACACCGTTAACCCCAAAGAACACTATCTTTAATGGATTATCTGGCCTCCTCCTCTTAGCCTCCTTGACAAGATCAAGATCCCCATAACCCTTTTTGAGTATATTAACTAGGATCTTGTATAGCTCTAACTCGATATACTCCCTAAGCTTAGTCGTCCGAAGGATCTTCGCACCAACAAGCCTATCTTTAAGCTTATTAGCTATCTCTTCAGCAACCTCAAAGGCTACATCAGCCTCTACGAGCTCTATTGTAAGCTCCTCAAGGAGAGGTACTAGATCATCTTCATTTATAGTCTTTGTAAGAACAACCTCTGTCACATTATCAATAAACTTTTTGAACGCGTTTTTTACCTTGTTAAAAACCATCGCATTCTCACCAGCATTTACTATGCAATAGCATCACATCCGATTTTCGTTAGAAACGGAAAACCGTTTTTCAATCCTTTATCATTGTCCTGAAGAGCGAAAAACAAGTATTGCATTTTTTAAACATTTCTCACTAATAGTACAGTGTGTTATTATTACTGTGTCTGTCTTGTGCTCTGTTGTTGGGCTGTTGCAAGGCTTTGTTCAACAGCAGCCTTAAGAGCATTGTAGTATTGGACTATTTTGCTGAGTTCCTGGTTGTAAACATTCAAGAGCTTGCTAAGGTTGGCTCTCTCCTCGCGTAGGATCTCAAGGGCTCTTTCACGATTAACCTCTATAAACACATTCAATCCTGCATGAATAATGACCTTATCTAAAGGCTTTATCTCCCCCCTAACAATAACTGTCGCTGTAGGTTCAAGTGGCACCAAAACGTCGCTACTTCCATCCTTTAAATTGATTAAAGCATCCTCTACGGAAGATAGCCTATTCATTCTAGACTCTATATCAGATATAGTTGCTTGCAGCTGATTTATTTGTGTCTCAAGAAGCTGTAGGCGCTCAAGAGCCTCCTCAAGAGTTATAGCTGCTTCTTGGCGGCTCAAGTCTTAACCCACCCCTTCAAGTCTGCTATAGCTAAAAGGTGTCTATCTGGGACCTCGTCCGGGGATACTTCAACAACTCTCTCTATAACTATGTGATACCTTTTCACTCTATGGTTGCTACCAAGCTCAGACAAGACCTTCTCTACAGCGTGCTCTGGCTTAACAGCCCTAATATACTTTCTAAACTTCTGCCACTCCGGCATCTTGTGCGGCCTAATGAGCATTCTTCCTTCAACAAGGTAGAACTTAACATCACTCATTGCTCTCACTCCTCCTGCACTGGTCTACCAGTTTTACCCTAGCCACTTTTGCCTTCTACGCGTTCTGCTAGTCTTAAGGCTTGCTGAATCCTCATGAGTTCCGGGCCAGTAGTTTCATCACCGATTATTGCTCCATGGTCATTAGCTACTATTCCTGCCTTAACAAAGTATAATCCGAAATTAACTGTTGCAGTCAGTATTGGAACGCCAAACACGTTAGAGACTATCTTTATCTCCTCCTCGCTAACACCTGGATGTATTATTCCTCCTCTGTTTGTTACAACAATCATTGAGCCAACAGTTGCAATGTCGGCCAGGGGCCGTTGAATAATCACTTCAACTCCTAATATACTCTTTATGGTGTCAAGCGTAGTCTTAGCTATTAAAGGCGATACTATGGCAGCACGGTTATTTGCGGCTATAAGGTTGCCAAGAGCCGTTTGCCTAATCTCTAATACGTCGATTCTGAGCTTATCGCCTATGACTTCTTTCAAATAATCAACTTCCTCAGGCTTAACTATTCTAGGCAATAAAAGGCCGTTATCATTACCAGCAACCATTACACCATTAATAACCATATCACCTATCCGTGCCTCAACAACTTCGACATCCATAACCTCTGCAATAGTCTTCTTATCCTTCTCTGTGAGAGTTGGCGGGACAATAGCTACCTTATTATTAGCAAACACGTAGACACCAACATTAGGATTACCATTAATGTTCATCAACTCTATCAATCTAACCGACACCCTCTACTTCTAGCTTCTAGCGCTACCCCCAGGAAAACTAGAGCACTAGGCACAGACTACATTAAAAACTAAAGGATCGTGCAAAGAATGCTTCTTAAATACTTCAAGCATAACTCTGGCAAGGAACCAGAAAGAAGTATAGAGAATGAAGTGAGCACACTAACAAAATTAAGCCCTACTTCTTTTCTTTACGTGCTAGAGCCTTCTCGGGACGTTCAACAAGCATGACCTTCACAATATCTTTCTCTTTATCTTTTACCGCACGTACAATAATTCTCCTAGGAGGCCTCTCTATTCCACGGCTCCAGATGTATTCATTAACAGTATTATGGATAACCACCTTCTCTTCGTCTACTCCAAAGTGCCTAGCAATGAATTTCCTGACATACTTAACAGCCCTTGCCGCCCTATTACTCCTCCTGCCCCAGTATACGCGTGCAAGAGGGATTACATACACCATTTCAGTCTTGTCCTTGGGCATAGTCGGCTACCACCCCACATAACATTCAGCTAAGATTAGGCCTTGAGCTTTACTCTTCTCCAATGACGCCTCTTTGGATGATCACGGAATCTACGCCCTGTCTTTAGTATTACCCATATCGGTACAGTTCTGTTCTGCTTCAGAGCCCTTGCTAACCTCAGTTTCTTCCCTAAAGGCTTAAAGTGAGCCATACCAGTACCCCCTAGCTATGCCCTTCCAGAAAACCGGGCAGGGGCAACTATTAAACCCCTACTTCCTCTTTATTGTTATCCTTGTCTCTCTACGTGTTCGTTCATATATAAGTGATAATAACTTCTTCACAGTGTCTTCGTCAACTGGCGGAGTTAGCTGGCCCGACTGAACGAGCGCTATAATATTGTCCTCAACTATCCTGGCAAGTTCCGGCCTAACAAGCTTAACATTAGCTAACCTCTCTCTAGCCTCTGGCGTGAGTATAGATCTCAAGAGAGCCTCTCTCTTAGCCTCTTCCTCCTGCCTCCTCCTCTTCAGCTCCTCCTCCATTTGCAGCCTACGCTGGAGCTCAAGAAGCTTCCTCCTCTTAATCTCCTCTAACTCCTCATCATAAAACTCACTCATACCCAACACCCCAGCCACACAGAATGCTTTCCCACCTACTTAGCCTTTTGTAGAACACTACGCTATCAAGTCTAACGCAACTGTGTGCGACATAGACTGGTATCGGCTAGCTGAGTGCAACAAAACAGGTGTGTTAGTGCTATGATTCAACTACTATTGAATCGTGTAACACTAATGGCTGCTACGCAAGGCCTCCACTACAAAATGGTTTAGGACACTCGCCTATACACCGAGGTTATTCGAGGTACTTCTTGAGCTCTGGCTTTCTCTCAGCAAGCTCCTTCATTATCTCGTAGGCTGTGTTGTCAAGGAGGCTTCTACCTTGCTCTGTTAATACACGACCTTTACCCCTAACCTTCCTCACAAGCCCAGCCCTCTCAAGTTGTTGTAAGATCTTTCTCACTATGCTCCCACTACCCTTCATAAAGCGTTCTGGTGCAACACCCCTATTTACGCGGCCGCCATAAGCTGTTCGCAGCCTCTCAATACCTACTGGTCTTCCGCGCTTATACAGTTTCCTTAGGATTGATGCAGCCCTGTAATACCACCAGTCCGGGTTGTCTGGTAGTCTCTCCTTATGGGCGCCAGTCTTAACATAGTAGGCCCATGCTGGTGGCCTTATCTGGGGCATCTTACGTAGCTTTTCTGCAACCCTCTCTATGAGTAGATCCGCGGGGACCTCTAGCGCCGTAACCATGGCTTTCTCCTCCCCGTAACACCGCTCAGTCTCCGGAGGCGTATATTATCCCTTCTACTCGTCTTCCTCCTCTTCTCTGGAGGCAAGTAGAGCACAAACGTGCGCCCCCTAACATCGAGGAGCCAAGCGCCGAGCCGCTTTGCAGTCTCTTCTGCCAATGCCTTTCTATCAAGCCCCGTTACCTTGAGAGCTGTCTTCAAAGCCTTAACCTTCACCACACCCTTATCTTCAAGCCTTCTCCTAATCTCCTCTAAGACACCACTACTAATACCATGCTTACCTATAATGACGTCTGCTCGTCCCTGCTGCGCCTCCTCTTTAAGCCTCTTCAAGGCTTTCCTCAACTCTACTACCCTCCTCTACTCCTAGTCCTTAGGGTGCTCAGCTCTTCTCCTCTTAACTATGTAGCGGTGCTTAAATCCGCAGACAGTGCATGTTACAACAAGCCGAGTTATAGACCCATCGCGGCGCAGTCTGTAGGAGGCAGTCACACCTGGTATAAGGGGCACACTACAATGCTTACACACGCCACGCCGCAAAAACATGGGCTTACGAAGCCTTAGAACACGCCTAATCTCGTCAGCGTCACTTACGAGTTCCCTTGCAAGCTCTATGTCGCCCCGTCTAGCAAACCTAATAGCCTCTATGTAGAGTCTACGCATTGCATCAACAGCGAGTTCATGAGCCAGTTTTTTGAGCCTCCTCTTAGCAGCCAATAGTAGGGGACCTCCATTGACGAACGGAAAGCCTCTCATAAGAATACTTTTAGCAGAAGCTCCTCTAGAGCTTGTCCCAAGAGAGCTTTGGTCGCACCCATCAGTCTACAAGTATGCCCGCAAGAGAGGCAAGCCCCCTGCAAGCATACTACTAGACAGCAACGTACACCACCAAGCAATGAAAAGGCTTACAGGAAGAGAGTGGAGAGGCCGCCCCGACATAGTCCACACAGTCCTACTAGTCCTGCTTGACTCACCACTAATAAAGAAGGGTCTTGCAGAGGTAATTGTACACACAGTAGCCGACTACATGATAACAATAGACCCCTCAACCCGACTCCCAAGAAACTACCTGCGCTTTACTGGGCTCATCGAACAACTCTTTGAGAACGGGCAAGTACCCCCAAACACAGACAAGCCCTTCCTAACAATAAAGCCGGCATCACTAAAAACAATAATAAAGATACATGAGATGAAGCCAGTACTAATAGACCAATACGACGGTGAGCCGGTACCAATCAAAGAACTGGTAGGCATGATAGAAAAGGAACGTGTAGACACAATCATTGCGCCGTCTACACCCCACGCACTAATAACACCAAAACTACGACAATTAGACGTCACAACGTACAAAATCAGAAACTTAGGAGAAGCCGAGCCATGGACGATAGTCTCCCACATACTAGTAGCCATAGCACTTAGCCAAGGCCTCCTCTAAATCATATTTAATCCCTGCAACACAAACGAAGATCCCGAGAAACACAGTACAAGAAAACCAGCAAGACCAAGAAGAACGCAAGGTGACCTCATAATGACATGGTACACCCAACTTACAGCAATAGCAACATCACGGTCAAGCTTCGCAGTATACTACCAGGATCCACTGGTCAACACGCTAGAGCTGACTGGCATGATATTCCTAGTAGTATTCATACTCTTATTCAGCGTAGAAAGCCTAAGACCAGTAAGGCGCATAGTAGCAATACTACTAGCACTAAACCACATAGCATTCCTCGCAGCATACAAGAAAGCTTATTCACTCACAGTCCAACTAGCACCACTACTAGACATACTGCACGACAACCAAGGAAGAATATCAATAATGCTAGACATAACACAACTAATGTTACTCTACCTAGTAATATCACACCTCTACGAGAAATACCGTGAAAAGAAACAATCAACAGGAGCAACACATATAACCCTAGACACTAACCCATGAAGACCCACACCTGGAGTACTCAGCACACAGCTGCGCGGCTGCCGCGGTAGTATAGCCCGGCCAAGTATGCGGGCCTCTCGAGCCCGTGACCCGGGTTCAAATCCCGGCCGCGGCACCAACTATTCTCCTCACATCCTTTATTGTGTCTTCAAGAGACCTCGTTGTATGCTAGTGAGAGTTTTAGCCTAATATACTCCGACTAAAAGTGATGTGGCTAGGGAAGATGAGTTAAAATTGGGACTAGTTAAAAACTAGTGTTTTATAATGCTTCTGGTTTCATTTAAATTTTGTATTCCATGAGTATGACATCTAATCTGCTCTTCTGAGTATAGCATTGTTTTGTTTACTTGTATATAGTTTTTAATCTGGTAGTGGTGTTGTTTTTGTGTCGTGCCTGGGGGCTTTTTGTGTGGCAGCTTGCTGTCTTCCTTGTTGGGTACTTGGTGCTTGTTGTTCTTGCTTTGAGGGGTAGGAGCGCTGTTGCTGCTATAGCTTCGATGATTGGTGTGTATGCTTTCTTCTCTCTAGTTATGATGGGTTTTGGGCCTATCTATAGTAGCTTAATGGGTTTGACTAGGTGGTCTGATTTTAGGGTGTTTGTCTACATATTTCTCAGCTTGTTGCTTGCTGGTGTTCTGCGTGAGACTGGGTATCTTGACTTACTTGTTAGGGGTTCTGCTAGTGTTGGGTGTAGGTTTAGCTATGTTGCTGTGCCATCGATGATTGGTCTTATACCTATGCCTGGTGGGGCGCTCGTATCAGCTATGGCTATGAAGAGGAAGTATATTGATGAGTCTGGTATGAAGCCCGAGTGGGCTACGTTTATCAATTATTGGTTTCGGCACATCTGGGTGCCTGCATGGCCTATTTTCCAGAGCATAATGATAACTGCTGCCGTTCTAGGAGTTGCACCAGAAGACATTGTCTCGGTCACGTGGCCCGAGACTCTTGTCGCCATAGTTGCTGGGCTCATAGTAGGGTATCCTGCCTTCAAAAGGTATCGGTGTGGGCGTGGTAGCGATTCTCCTTTGCTCTTTGTGAGGGCTGTCTGGCCGCTTGCCCTACTAGCCTTCCTAGTCTTTGTGGTGAGAATCAACCTCCTCCTATCCCTGGCTATAGTGCTCGTCTTGACTACTACCCTGCTTAGGGTTAACAATAGGCAAATGCGTGAAGCTTTAAGGCTCGCACTATCTCCTAAGATTCACGTTGTTCTTCTAGAGGCTCTGCTACTGAAAAACCTATTGATGAACAGTAACGCACCCCAAGCCTTCTTTAGGGCTGTATCGGCTGTTTCTCTGCCTGCTGAAGCTGTGGTGATCATTATCCCCCTTATACTTGGCCTTGCTGCTGGCGGAGAGAACTTCTTTGCTTCTACTGCAATCCCCCTCCTCGTAAGCTACATAGCACCCAGCAGGCACATCGACCCCGCCATGCTCTTGTTGGCGTATGCTGGCGGCTCAATGGGCGTAATGATGTCTCCTGTCCATCTATGCTTTGCGCTCACCGTAGACTACTTCAAAGCCAATCCTGCAAAGTCTCTCTCATTAGCTGTCGTTGCTTCACTGTTAACGATAGCTATGGTGCTCCTTCTCGTGGTGTTTGCTTATTAGTCCATCAAGCCTAGTGTCATAGTGCTCAGAAGTAAATGTCTTGCCCGGTTAATGTGTTTGAAGATTATGTGGACAAATACTTGTCTGCCATTTCTAGCATGTACATGTAGCCTTTGAGTATGGCTCGGATCTCCTCAATAGTCACATACTCGTCTACAGCATGTGAGGTACCCCAGACCCCTGGCCCCCACGTTACGACTGTTGAGCCGCTCTTAGTGTAGTATACTTGGTCTGTGCGCCCCGCAGCCACGAATGGCCTAGCCTCTACGCCGACACGCTTAGCGGCATCAATGGCTAGCCTGACTAGTGGCGAGTCTGGGTCAGTTAGCGCACCGGGTATCGCTGCCTTAACCTCAATGCTAGCCTTTACACCAGCCTGGCTAGCAGCCTGTTTTACCGCCTGGCCAAGCCCCTGTACGACCTCTTCGAGGTCTTCCTCTGGTATTGTGCGTCTATCAAAACTAAAGACGAACTCTCCTGGCACAATATTGTCTTTTTTGCTTGTTGACTCTGCATAGCCTCCAAAGCTTATAGTAGGCGATGCCGCCTCCTCGGGTTCGAACGGGTACTTACTCTTTACCCCTCGTAGCTTCTTAACATAGGTGCTCATAAGCACTGATAATACTTGACAAGCTTTCTCAAACGCGTTAACACCATACATTGGCAGGCTAGCATGTGCTTGTCTCCCATAAACCCTTATGAGGCCCCTAACATAGCCCCTATGCCCTATTCCCACTCTCGAGACGCCACTAGGCTCAGCTATAACCACATTAGAGGGCCTAATACCAAACTCCTCGACAAGATACTTCGTGCCCATACCACCAGACTCTTCATCAGGCACAAACGCAGCTTCAAGCCTAACCCTAGACTCTAGGCCACGAGACAAAGCCTCACGAAGTACTGCTACAGCAGCTGCGATCCCAGCCTTCATATCATTGGACCCACGCCCATACACTTTCCCATCTCTAACAATGGGCTTGAAGGGATCGAAAGACCAGCCAGTACCAGGCGGCACAACATCGTAATGACCATTGAAGTGTATGGTCGGCCCATCAACATTCTCAGTCCAAGCATAGACTATGACTCGAGGATAACCACGGTGTAGGGGAGCATAAGGATAATGCTTGTCAAGCCAATCTTCTGGAATCCTTATTGATTGCACACTCATACCTATAGACCTAAGCTCATCAGCGAGAAAGCCTGCTGCATCTTCATAATGCTCACCTGGAGGGTTTACTGTCGGTATAGCTATTAGTTCCTTTAAAATCCTCAGGGAGTATTCAAGGATGCCACTCAACCTTCCACCCACAAGAAACACGCGACTACAAGGTTACTCTCATAGTAGAGTAAAAACAGTTACTCTTAGACTTCCCAAAGAGGTGTACAAGAAGGGCTCGTAGCTATCTATAGTTGAAATAGGTATCACGAATACAGCGTGATAGGACTCTATACTCTGCGAGCATGCACCGTATCTGCGTTTCTCTATACCTTCTGTTTATACACCCATTATATCATGTCGAAACTTTATGTGTTGAAGTCAAAAGTTAGGTTGAGCCATTCCATAAATTGTTAGTGGGTTGGGGCTGTTTATAGTACTGCTTTGATTGCTTCGTCGAGTATACTGAGGCCCTTTAGGAGGCTCTCTTCCGATATGGTTAGTGGTGGATGTAGTCTAATGACGTTAGAGTAGTAGCCAGCCTTAAGTAATAACAATCCCCGCTTCCTGGCTTCTTTAATTATTCTATCTGTGAGCGTGTTGGCGGGCTCCTTTGTTTGTAGGTTCTTTACAAGTTCTATGGCTCTCATGACTCCTAGTCCGCGGTGCTGGCCTATTACACTATACTTGTTGCGTAATTCTTCGAGGTGTTCCGCAACGATCTTGCCAAGGTACTCTGCTCGTCTGCATAGGTTGTCTCTCTTAATAATCTCCAGGACTTTGAGGGCAACAGCTGCTGCGACAGGGTTTCCACCGTAGGTTCCGCCTATACTGCCAGGCTTGACCTTGCCTAGGATTTCCTTCCTTCCTACAACAGCGCTCAGTGGTAAGCCATTAGCTATCGCCTTACCCAAAGCCACCATGTCCGGGTCAACGCCAAAATGCTCAAAAGCCATGAAGCGTCCTGTCCTGCAGTAACCGGTCTGTATCTCGTCAACAATCAAGTACACATTATTCCTCTTTGTCAGCCTTTCTAGTTCACTCAGGAAGTCTCTTGGTGGAACTATGAAGCCTCCCTCGCCTTGTATGGGCTCGACAATGATGGCTGCTGTAACGTCTGGCGAAAGGTCAACTGTTAAGACTTGTTCTACGATGCCCACTACGAGCTGTGTGCATTCCTCCTCACTTCTGACAGGCAAGCGGTAACAGTAGGGGTATGGTACCCGTACAACGTTTGAGGGTAGAGGCTCAAACCCTATCTTGTAGGGCTTATACTTCCCCGTCATAGCTAGTGCGAAGAGTGTTCTCCCATGGAATCCTCCTATGAAGGATATGATGTAGGGCTTGTCTGAGACTTGCCTAGCCATCTTTGCTGCGTTTTCTACTGCTTCAGCACCACTATTGAAGAAGGCTGCTAGCTTCTCGCCACTTATCGGGATCTCCCTGCTTAGCCTACTAGCAAGCTCTGTGTATGGTGGATAGTCGGCTATGTGTATACATATGTGCCACAGTTTCTTTAGCTGCTCGATTGCTGCTTCAACAAGCTCGGGATGAACATGACCCAGGTTTGTTACGCCTATACCGCTCGTAAAGTCAATGAACACATTCCCGCCTGCATCGTATAGGAACTCGTTCTCACCCCTAACCACTGTAATGGGATGAAGGCGAGGCACGCCTGGGGACACGCTTCTCCTAGGGTCTTCATTGGTAGGACTGTTTTGGGGCATTGTTATCAAACCCAGTAAGCAAGAATTCTTTTGGAAAATATCCACATAACATATATTATACACTGGCTAAAAAACATTAGGTTAGCTTGCAAACCTTGTAGTTTATCCAATAACATGACCAGGAGCCTTGTACATTATTCTACCATTAACCATTACTAGTATGGGTCTCATGGAAAGAATATCTTGCTCACTTGGCGTAGCCCCTTCTATGTTCCACACAACAATGTCGGCACGCTTGCCGGACTCGAGCACACCAACAATGTCATCCCAGCCCGTAGCCTTCGCGGAGTAGTGCGTGTAAGTCTCTAAGGCCTCAACAAAAGACAATGCCTCATCTTTCCCAAAGACGTTAGGGCGTCCTATACGAGGTCTACGATATACAGCGCCGTAGACGCCCTCTGCAGGGTTAGGAGTACTAACGAATGGTGCGTCCGTACTGCTAGCAACAACAACTCCAGCACGGAGCATGCTCTTGAGAGGGAAAGCGTGCCTCGCTCGTTCCTCACAGAAGTTCCCAGCATATACATGGCCATGTGTGTATATGAATCCAGGCTGCGTCTTAATACACGCCTTAACCTTCCTAAGCAACTCGAAACTCTTACTAGAGACTAATAGTGCGTGAACAATGCTTAGCTCACACTCCTCAAGAGGCCTCCCTACAGCTTCACTGTACGCTTTTAGTACTTCGTCAACAGCTCTATCACCTATAGCGTGAACAGCAACTCTCAAACCCCTATCAATAACCTTCTTCAATATAGTTTTCGCGTCATTAAACTCAGTAACCCTCACTCCCTTATACCCCCTAATAGGTTCATAGTTCTTACACCAGTCATCATAAAGAAGTGCTGTCCTTGCTAGCCCTGACCCATCATAGAAAAACTTGATGAGCCTAAAGCGGAGCCACTCATTATCTACTCGCCTAGACTCATCGTCTACAATGTTCAATGCATAATCCAATTCCTTCAATGACTGTAATGCATACGCTACACGCGCTCTAACACGTAGCTCGCCTTCCCTAAGAAGCGCCTTATAGGCACCAACAATCTCCTTCCAGGAACCAAAAGTGCCTGTATCCTCTACGGCTGTAAAGCCCCTCGAAAGCCAGGCTTTCTGTGCTTTATGGAGGCCACGAACCCAATGCTCACTCTTCACTTGGGGTAGGTTCTTGTAGACAAGCATCATAGCAGAGTCATAAAGTACACCAGTAGGCTCGCCCTCTACATCCCTCTCTATGACACCGCCAGAGGGGCCCCTAGTCTCCTTCGTTATACCAGCCCTCTTCAGAGCTTCACTATTAGCTACTGCTAAGTGTCCACTAATGTGCTCAACAACTACAGGATTATGTGGGGCAGCATTATCAAGTTCCCATCTTGTAGGTAGCCTTTTCTCCTTAAGCCTACTCTCATCTAGCCCATAAGCGTATATCCACTCACCGCTCCTCTTTGCCGCAGAAGCTCGCCGTATGATTTCAATGATATCTGCTATACTCTCTGCTTCCTGGAGACTAACACCTATCTCCATGTAGAGACCGGCAACGGCCATATGGCAGTGTGAATCTATGAATCCTGGGGTAACGAGCCTCTTATCAAAATCGAGAACTTTAGCGTTATTCCCTGCAACACGTAGGGCTTCATCAAGCCAACCAACATACCTTATCATATTGTCCTCTACTACAACAGCTTCGTATAAGGGCCTGGAAGTCTTCCCAGTGAAAACACTTCCTTTTATTACGATAGCCAAACGGTGCACCTAGTTGGACTATATTCAGCTATTCTTAGTTAAATTTTTATTTAAGCATCCCACCAGTATTGTAAGTGGTGTTAGTGGTATGTCCAAAACAGTTTATAAACTAATTGTAAATGTTCTAATAATATTGCTAGTTGCACTCTCAACAATACCCACAGCATCAGTAGCTAGAGCCGCACAGCCAGAGTGTGTAAGAATAGTAGTAGCTGAGGAAATATCGTCTTTGAACCCTCTTGTGGGTAACTCTCTAGTAGATTGGTTTATCTTTAACCTCATATACGACAAGCTAGCAATATACGATGTCAACCTGACACCAAGACCCTGGCTTGCCGAGAGCTGGGAAATCAAGCCAGACAAGAAGACATGGATTATTCACCTAGTAAAGAATGCCACTTGGCATGATGGAACACAATTTACAGCCGATGATGTTGTATTCACATTCAACTACATAAAGCAACACGATGAGATTTGGCTGTGGCAAGATGAGATACAGTACATTGAGAGTGTTAGGAAGATTGACGACTACACAGTTGAAATAAAGACCTCCATACCAGTATCAAACCTGCCATGGTACGTGTTCCCACGCCTACCAATACTCCCCAAGCACATATGGGAGAAGATAGAGGATCCAACCAAGTACCCAAATAAGAACCCAGTTGGTAATGGACCATTCATCCTAGAAGAGTACAAGCCTGGAGAATATATTAAGTTCAGGGTTAACACAGACTACTGGCGCGAGAAACCTAAGATAGCTTGTATCATAGCAAAGATAGGCCTCACACCAGATACAGCATTCCTAGAACTCAAGAAGGGACAGATAGACATAATGGTGTTGCCACCGGAATATGTTAAACAAGCTGAACAAGACCCAAAGATCAAAGTCGTAATCTCGCCTGACATTTACTTCGACTACATAGTGCTAAACACCAAGAAATATCCCTTCAACATAACAGAGTTCCGCCATGCTATAGCCTATGCAATAGACAAACAAGACCTAGTAAACAGAGTTCTTCTAGGCTATGGTGAGCCACTATATTCAGTCATACCGCCAGCCTACAAGATATGGCACAACCCTAATGTGCCAAAGTACGAGTACAATCCTGAAAAAGCTAAGGAAATTCTTGACAAGCTAGGCTTCAAGGACAGAAACGGTGATGGCATACGTGAGACACCCGACGGTAGGCCATTACAGATTGAGGTACTAACACTCTCAACATGGCCTCCCTACGTGAGAATGGCTGACCTACTCAAGAAGTATCTACGCGAAGTCGGGATTGACGCGAAAATAGTCGCAGTAGACTGGGGCGAGGAAAGTCAAAGACTCCACGACAGAAACTACGAAATAGCCATATGGGGCTACACTGTTGCACCAGACCCATCCCAGTTCCTCAGCCTATTCCTAAGCAATACTAACCCATGGTGGAGTATGGGTGAGTGGAGCAACAAGACCTTCGACGAACTCTACGAGAAACAGCTCTCAGAATTTGATACAGCGAAAAGAAAGGAGATCATATGGAGAATGCAAGAGATACTCGCTGAAGAACTACCAATAATACCAATATGGGTCGCGTACGTCACTGAGGCCTATAGAATAGACACATTTACAGGCTGGGTACCAATGCCTATGGGTATTCTCGGTATATACAACAAGCTAACATGGCTTAGCGTACACCCAGTAGTCACTACTGTAGTCAAGGAGAAGACAGAGGTTGTAACAAAGGTCACAACAAGTATTGCCACAACATCTATCACAACATCTGTAGTTAAAACTATCGAGAAGACAGAGGTTAAAACTACAGCTACTGTGGAGACAATAGTCAAGGAGAAGACTGTTGTACCCGGATGGGTGTATGGCGTAATAGTACTCGCCATAATTGTCCTAATAGGCTCGATATACGTTATTACACGGCGCCGCTAAGGTGGCATATTAATGCCTGGAAGTATAACACGTTACATAGCAAAAAGACTAGTTTTTTTAACTATAACATTCTTTATCGTAATAACCATAAACTTTATACTTCCAAGACTAATGCCCGGCACACCTGTTGACTACCTAGCAAGAGGTCCTTCTCTCACTACAGAGGAAAGACTCCGCTTAATTCGGGAATTCGGCTTGGATAAGTCGCTATGGGAGCAATACATCCTTTACATAAAGAATGTGCTGCGTGGGAATCTGGGCTTCTCATACAAATATTACCCGCAGACAGTTATGGATGTTATCATGAGCCGTATGCCATACACGGTTTTTCTTTTAGGGATATCCTATACAGTAGCAACAATCATAGGAGTAATTCTTGGTGCTTATGCTGCATGGAAGCGGAACACTAAGCTTGACACAGTACTCGTAAGCCTAGCATTTGCGACAAGGAGTATGCCCATATTCTGGCTAGGCATGCTCTTCCTCTACTTCTTCGGTGTCGTACTGGGATGGTTCCCACTAAGTGGTGCTCTAACTCCAGGACAAGAATACGCCTCAACATTTGAGATGCTAATAGACTTACTGAGACACTCTATTCTCCCCATGACCGTGATTATCCTCTTCCTCATAGGCCCACCACTACTGCTAACTAGGTCACTTGTAGCTGATGCCTTGACAGAGGCATATGTGAGAGCTAGCATGGCGAAAGGATTACCTCCCCGTATGGTCTTGTTCAAGCATGCGTTGAGACCAGTATCTTTGCCGTTATCGACATATACAGCCATACTACTTGGCTATGTTGTAGGAGGGGCTGTCTTCACTGAAACAGTCTTCAACTGGCCTGGTGTTGGAAGACTGATATACGAAGCCGTAATGCGCCGTGACTACCCCTTAATTCAAGGGGCCTTCTTCATAATAGCTGTAAGTGTTCTACTAGCCAACTTCATTGTAGATTTGATATACGCCTATCTTGATCCAAGGGTGAGATTACAGTGAGCCTTAAAGCTTCAGAGCTAGTAAGAGGGTTAAGAGAGTTCAGCATAATTATACGCTACAACAGGAAGTCTGTTGTTGGGCTAATAATAATAGTATCACTAATAGCCTTAGCACTTATTGCCCCCCTTATAGCGCCTTACGACCCCTATGAGATCACTGGTGCGCCCTACGAGCCGCCAAGTAGCGAGCATTTACTTGGAACCGATGATGTTGGCCACGACATTCTTAGCCAACTCATATACGGGTCAAGGACAAGCTTGCTAGTAGGATTCCTAGGCGCTCTTGGCGTCGTAGCTGTAGGCGTGCTGATAGGATTAATATCCGGGTTTATGGGTGGCATTATTGATGAAGTCTTAATGAGGCTAACTGATGTCGTTCTAGTGATCCCCTATATTGTCTTCATAATAGTCCTCGTAGCATATCTAGGTCCAAGCGTATGGAACATTATACTCTCGATAACTGTGCTTGGCTGGCCGACAATAGCCAGAATGGTACGCTCCTATGTGTTCTCAATAAAGAATAGCTTATACATCGAAGCTGCTAGAAACTTCGGTGCGGGAAGCTTATACATAATGAGGAAGCACGTCATCCCAGGACTAATACCCTTGATACTGCCAGTATACGTACTAACAGTAGTTGATAGTATCCTCACAGAGGCAGGTCTAAGCTTTCTCGGGCTAGGAGATCCAACAAAGCCGAGTTGGGGACTCCTCCTATACTATGCACAGATACGTGGGGCATTTGTAAGAGGAATGTGGTGGTGGATCATACCGCCTGGATTAATGATAACAATTACTGGGCTAGGCTTCCTCCTCTTTGGCTCCAGCCTAGAGGAATACTTTAATCCGCGTCTACGTAGGGCAGGAACATACTAACGTTGATGATTACCAACCGCCTCTTTTTGGCTTATTTCCTCGATGTTTATCTCTACTCTCGGGTCTTCCTTTATGACCTGGACAATAACGTGGGTCGAAGTACGCTCAATTTCTTCTATTGAGAGGAACGACTCTATCATCTTCCTGACACTATCAAGGTTCTTGTGTCGTGCGAGAACAACAAAGTCTATCTCGCCAAGAACAAAATAGACTGCCCACACACCCGGTATACTTGCAAGCTTCTTGCCTACACGCTCATGGTAGCCAGGCCCGTATCTAGCACGTACAAGAGTTATAGTCAAATAGTCTTTATGAACAGCCTCTGGGTTAACCTTAGCATAGCACCCCTCGATAACTCCTGCCTCCTCAAGTCGTTTAATACGATAGTGTATTGTTGACTTTGGTATATTGAGCTGTGATGCAATTGCACTTATTGGTGTACGGCAATCCTCTTGGAGTATGCGTAGGATCTCCAGGTCTATTTTGTCCAAAGTCATCTTCGTATATACCATGATGTCACCCAAACTGCTATAACTTATATTTGGATATCGTAGGAAGATTAAATAATACTCTAACCCGTAAATGTTCAATGGGGGCTAAGTATTGGTGTCAAACAAGCATACACTTACACTAGTAATAGTGGTGGTACTCCTACTTATCCTCTTAAGCCTAATCATATGGATTCCCAGTCTTAAAAAACGAAGTCAAGAAGCCAGTATGTTGCACAACACAACGGTAACCCAGTTCAACTTCGATGATGAACTTGAAAGTGAAAGTTATAACGCAACGAACACGATGGCATTAACAGAAGCTACGGGGGGCTGTAGGGGGGCTCTCAAGGAGCTTCATGTAGCTATTTATGCAGGTCCTGGTACATGGCGCTCTGGACTTGAGGCTCTATTCTTGTATCTTGAATCCAGAGGCATAAAGTATGATGTCGTTAATGAAACACAGATATTAGGAGGATCCATTGAGAATTATAATGTGTTGGTTATTCCTGGAGGATGGGCCTATGACTACTTTAAGAGCTTAGGATATGAAGGAGAAAATAGGATAAAGGAGTTTGTGGGTAATGGTGGTGGTTATCTTGGCATATGTGCTGGTGCTTTTTATGCGTCTAGGACTATTATATGGGAGTCAAGATCATACTACTATTCTTTAAATATAGCCAATGTTGATGCCGTAGGGCCTAAGGAAGGTTTCCCGTGGCCTACACAAGGCTATGTAGCCATTAACCTCTCGGATGAAGTCCAAGGTCTGGGCCTTAACAAGACCTATACGGCCTTATACTATGGTGGGCCTGAGCTAGTGAACCCTGGTAGTGATGTATATGTTTTAGCTGTGTACGGAGATGATGGCGAGCCAGCAGTAGTGCTTAGTATGTATGGTAGTGGTAGGATTGCATTAACCGGTGTTCATCTTGAAGTACGTGAAGAGACTTGGCCTATTCTCGACGTATTGATGGGCTACTTGGCTGGTTGTTGGACACCTTAAAGGCGTAGTATTCATGAACCTTAAGGCTCTATTGTGTTAGTTTTGAAGGGCAAAGTACATAGTGATGTATGTTCCATGTATTTATAATCGAGGAGGGGTTGACCTTAATGGGTTATTGGTGGTGGTTTTGCAGCTTGTACTAGTAACTGGTAGTGGTAGCAAAGTAGGCAAGACCTTGCTTGGCTCGCTCCTTGTAAAGAAGCTTGTAGAAATAGGCATGTCTGTCTCTGCGATAAAACATGTTCATCATGGAGTTGATTATCGTGTTAAGGATACTGGGCGCTACTTGGAAGCAGGTGCGCAGCGTGTAGTAGCTATTGGCGATGGGGAATACATGGTTGTTGTTCGGAGACAGTTGGGCCTTGAGGATGCTCTTAAACTTCTTGCTGAAAGTGATGTGGTTATTGTTGAGGGCTTTCGTGAACACGTTCATGATGTGCTTGAGAAAGGGGGTTGCGTAGTATACATCGATGATGGTAGAGATGATGGAAAGTTTCTAGCAGGAGTAAACAATGAAAAGATGGTATTAGTAGACAGAAATAGTCTAAGCTATGCAGTTGACGGAGTGGTTGGCTTACTGAAAATGGGCCAGTGTACTATTAGGTTTTAGTCTCATGCCTCTTATAAAGTATGTCTTCTATAGTGGTCCACAAATCTGGTATATCATTAGTGGCCCTACAAGCCTTGTTTACGGGGTTCCAAACAGTGCCCTTTTCTAGAAAGTGTAGTGCTTGCTTGGCAGCTAGTACGGCTGTAGCAACATAGGTATACTTGCTTGCACCTGCATGATGGGCGGTGAGTATTATGCGTCTAGTCTCCTTAGCTAACCTAATTAACTCATGGTTTTCTGGCAGCGGCTCTTCTGAGTAGACATCAAGAGCCACATACACGTCTTCCCTCTCCCTAACAATCTTGGCTAAGGCTATCTCGTCAACTATGCCTCCTCTACCAACATTTACAAGAACGGCACCAGACTTCATCAACGATAGTAGTTCATAGCCTATTAAGCCGACGGTCTCTCTAGTCTTAGGCAATGCTACAATGATGACATCAGACTCTCTAAACAGCCTCTTAAGGCTGGCAGGCTCGGCAAGCAATAGAACTTCAAGCTCGGGTTTCCTACGCCTAC
>JALTZF010000001.1 GCA_027046265.1 Pyrodictiaceae archaeon | reverse complement strand
GTATATTAGCTTTCAAAGCGATATTATATTATATAGTGTGCTCCTTCAGTCTCTCGTGGCTCAAGGCTGGACTCAAGCAATAATGCAACTGTGCCGCCTACGTAGACTCTAGCATATACACGTGGGGGCTTACCCTCAGTCAACTTTTCTAATATCCCGCATTTGTTTAGGCCAAGTAACCCTATCTCTACAATTATGCTGTTAATTTTATAATATGCTATTGAAAGATCCTTAGTTTCCTTCTTTGACGACATTAACTCTGGTAGTTTTTCAAATCCACGATAAACTAGCTCGCTATCAGCCTTCTTTTCGAGGTCTTCAAGCCATTCAACGAACTCATGGCTACATGTACCTAGGCCTCTTAAGGTTATGTATTTATCGTTGATTATCCTCTGGATCTCGTCAAGAGTTCTCTTTAATACCGTTATAAGCTCACTGCCTATTTGGGCGGAGGGTTGTTTATCATTCTGGCTCATAGTGTTTTGAGCTAAGGTTTATCCCCCCAATAGATTCTGTAGGCCCGTACATAGTTGGGGTGAGTCTGCCACAATATACCTTGCCGCTTAACACTAGACAGTTTTACTCTTTTATTTAATGGTGTTTCTTGCCGTGTAACTGCTCTACAAGGTGGTCAGCAACATCTAAGAGTACACCCATCATTGTCTCTACAGCATCGGGATTCCCCGGGCTTACAACCACTAAGCGTCCATCGACTATGTATGCTGAGGCTCTACTCATCACGGCATTCTTTACCTCACGAGCAATACTCCTCCTTCTAAACTCTTCTCCTATACCTGGCAATTCACGATCTGCGAGGCGAGATATTATGTCAACACTTATGTCTCGGGGGTTAGGCCCTGTTCCTCCAGTAACAAGTATTATATCTGCGCCTGCTAACATGGCGTTGGATACGCCGTGCAGTATTTCTGCAAAGCTATTGCCAACAATGGTTCTATATACGAGACTGTGCCCACTCTTGTCTAACATATCTTTAACGAGAGGAGTTATCATGTCACGCTCGGGCTCCCTCTTAACGCGATCACTAGTTATCACTAACGCCCAATAGACACTCATGTCTTGCACGCCCCAAGCTATTAGGGGTTGGCAAGGGGTTTTTACCCCCTTAGCACACAGGTGAAGCGAATAGGTACAAGCTGATGAGGAGCCAGGAGCCAGTTCTATTGAAGTGCCACTCTCTCCTGCCATGCGCTAGGTGCGGCGTAGAAAAAGGCGTATACGTATACATAGAGGACGGTATTATACAGAGTATTTCTAAGAGCCCGCTTGCAGGCATGAAGACAGGATATGTAATTGAGTGTCCACATGATAGTATTCTTGCTCCATGCATGTATAATGCTCATATACACGTTGTAGATGTAGTGTTTACTGGTATGCTTGAAACTCAAGACTATGAGGAAGCTAGAGCAGTTATTCCACGTCTTTGGGCATACTTACCAAGTGAAGCAGCATATGAAGCTGCAAAGCTAGTTGCGTACAATACTATTATGAGAGGCTCTTGT